>JANXQG010000609.1 GCA_025356915.1 Planctomycetota bacterium
CGAGAACCTCGGGTACGGTTGACATGCCCACAACGTCGGCCCCGATCATTCGCAAGAAACGATATTCGGCCCGGGTTTCTAGGTTCGGGCCTGTCACGGCCACATAGACGCCCTTGTGGGCCGCGAAGTTCTCCTTCCGTGCGATGCAAAGGGCGCGATCGATCAGCTTGCGATCGTACGGGGCGCATAAGTCGGGAAAACGCGGCCCAAGGCGATCATCGTTCACCCCGATGAGCGGATTGCCGTTCATCAGGTTGATATGGTCTTCGATGACCATGATGTCGCCCTGAGCATATTGTGGGTTCATGCCGCCGCAGGCATTGGAGACGATGAGCAACTCGGCGCCTAATGCCCTCATCACACGGACAGGAAACGTGATCTGGGCATAACTGTAGCCTTCATAAATATGAAAACGGCCCTCCATGGCCACGACGGAGGCTCCGTCCAGATGACCGCACACCAACTGGCCCGCGTGGCCGATGGCGGTTGAACGTGGAAAATGCGGAATCGAGGCGTAGTCGATTGTCGCCTCGGCTTGGATATGCCCGGCCAAGCTGCCTAGTCCTGTTCCGAGGATGATACCGATTTGGGGCTTACCCGACCATTGGCTGCGGATTGCCGCAACCGCCTGTTCGATTTGTGTTGTGAGTTCTCGCATGATTACTCGTCACCCTCCACTTCGTTGGGCGCGAATTCTGCGTCATCCTCGTCGTCATCCTCGTCATCGAAGTCGTCGTCGAACTCGTCGTCAAAATCATCCTCGAATTCGTCGTCAAAATCATCGTCAAAATCGTCGTCCTCGAATTCGTCAATGTCCTCGTCCTCGTCGCTGGCTGAGATTTTCGGAATCAAGGAAAGTGGCAACACTTCGTCGGAAGGGATGTCACTCGAGGAATTTACGCAAATCGATGGAAATTGGCAGGTGGTGGACATGGGATTTCTCCTTTGAAGGGTACGGCAGAGAAGTCGAATGCCAAATTGTTATGACTTTTGTAGGTGTTTGTCAACTACAGCGAGAAAAAAATCCCAAGAAAACTGCAACGGTCTCAACGGCCGACGTGCTGCGGCTTGGGGGCTGCGACGTGAAGAGTTAAATAATCCGAGACCTGGCCTGCGTCAAACCGCAATTGCTGACGGTTTTCCCTGGCCGCCCCCCGATCCGGGCCAACCTCCAATTGCGCGGAAGGCAGCCGCTCGGCCAGGGCTTGGGCTTCTGCCGATTTACCCCGATTGCGGTAAAGATCAAAAAGCCGTCGGAGCAAGCGGGCTGAGTCCGGCCGTGCAGCGAGTGCTGTCTCCAGAACAGTGCATGCCTCGTCGTCACGCTGTCGGGCCTGCAAGGCAAGCCCCAGGCAAACGGCTGCAATTTCTTGAACCTCGCACAGGTGCCAGACCGTCGGCGTGATCCGGCCAAAGCGAACTGCTGCCTCGAATGCTCGAATCGCCAGATCCAACCGTTCGCGAACCAGCATGAAGTTACCCAGGGCAAGGAGAAGTTGCAAATCGAAAGGAAAGTCCTCCAAAGAGTCTAGGCATGCCGTCAATTGGCTGGCGTGCAGGTCCGGATCCTCGTCAAATGTCGTCAAAAGACCATAAAAAGCCTCCAGCCGTTGGGCTGAACGGGGCGTCGATATCTCGGCCGCGTTGCGCAACAATTCACGGGCTTGATCTTGATCGCCTAGAACGGAATGGGCTTGGCCGGCCACCAGCAGCAACCGTGGTGACCAGTTTCCGGTAGCTTCCGCCTCTGCGCTGGCCAAGGCTAGATCCCGCTGGGCCTTGGCCAGGAACCGCTCGGGTTCGTGTTGACGCGGGTGACGAAGGATACGGCAGGGTGCCACGGCGGTTTGAAATCCGACCGCTTGAAGCGACTCGCTCAATGTTTCACGAACCCGACCTGAAAATCGCAAATCAACGTGGGCTGGAAGTAGCCTGACTTGTGAACACTGCTCGGCTGATGCCGCCTCCTCGCGCGGGGGTGATTCCACCCAAACTGAGTATGCGTTCGAGGGGTTGGCTTGTTTGTCGAGAAAATATCGCAGTTCGGCCGCATACTGTGGGGAAATGCGTTCGCCCGCATCGAGCCAAAGAACCCAATTTCCGGTTACAAGTCTCAGGCAGTGATTTCGTGCTGCGGAGAAGTCGTTTTCCCAAGGTACATGGTGGACCGTAGCACCGAGTTGGGTGGCCAATTCCGGTGTCCTGTCCGTGGATCCGGTGTCCAAAACCACGATTTCCTCTGCGATCTTGCGGATGCTCTCGATCGATTCGGCCAGCACATCTTGCTCGTCGCGGACGATCATCGCTACGGAAAGGCGGGGCCGCAACAGAGATTCTGCGTGGATTTTCATGCGCCATCCTTGGCAATTCTGAGATTTGCGAACAAATCCGTTCGTCGTCCGCTGACAGGGTCGGAAAAAAATAGCTTCTACGCTTCCCGTGGTACTGTACCGTGATTTGGAAAAAGATTAAATAGCGATTTTGTTGCACTTTGCAGTTCTCCTTTTCTGTCTCGCCCCTTGCCTAAAAAACTTGGCACCGTAACATGAACATTGTCGGATTGGGCCTTGACGATTTTCGGACCCCGCAAAATCACTGACCCAATTTGTATTGGGGGGGTAATAGCCTCCAGGCGACAAACTGCAAGCCCATGGAGGAACGCAGAAAATGAAACGACGTGAATTCTTGTCCGGATCCCTGGTTGCCGGTGTGGGAGTGGTTCTGGGGGGGGCCGCTCCGAAAGGCCAGGCAAACGACCAACCAACCCCCCTAGTACGAAGAAGAAAAGGAGATTTCAAAATGAGTTTCAAACAACCCGAATTACCTTATGCCTTGGGTGCATTGCAGCCCTTTCTGCATGAAGAGCAGATGAACTACCATTACAATAAGCACCAGGCTGCCTATTTTGCCAAGCTGAATACGCTGCTAGAAGGCAAGCCGGAGGCCAGTGCCCCGTTGACGGACGTGATTGTTGCCGCAGCAGCCGGTCCGGTATTCAATAACGCCGCTCAGGCATGGAACCACGATTTCTTCTGGAATTGTATGTCACCCGCTGGCGGCGGTGCCCCACGGGGTGACATGCTGGAGGCCATCGATCGCGATTTTGGCGGCTATGACAAGTTCAAACAGGCATTTTCCGAGAAGGCCGCGAATTTGTTTGGTTCTGGCTGGGCTTGGCTGGCAGTAGACAAACTAGGTAAGCTGGAGATCATGGCTCTGAGCAATGCTGACACACCGCTAAAGCATGATCGCAAGCCGATCCTCACGCTCGATGTCTGGGAGCACGCCTACTATATCGATTACCGCAATTTGCGGCCGAAGTTCATTGAGGGGTTCTGGACAAAAGTCAATTGGGATTTCGCGGCAAAGAACCTGGATGGCTCGACGAAGTAGTTTGGCAGCGTCGCAATCATGAAGAAATAGGGCTCTTCCGGTTCTATACTCTGCGCGGGCGCAATAATACTAACCCGAAGCGCAAGCGAGGCGAGTAAACCGTTACCTCGCTTGCGCTTCGGGTTAGTATGCTGTTGGTGCAAAACCGCAGATGTGCCCGTGCCGAGTATAGCTGTAGACGCAGGGTGGGACGAGCGCAGCGAGCCCCACCAAAAGCGGCCGATATAGAGCTGGTGGGGTTCGTTTCACTCGTTCCACCCTACAATTTTTCGTATTCCGCACACTAAGGACCGGCGAATCAATAACTGTACTCATCTCGCGGAGCGAGATGCATTCCATCTCGCGGAGCGAAATGAGTACGTTCCGAAAACCCGACACTTATTGATTCGCCGGTCCTAACCGGAATAGCGCAAAAAAAGAGCCGAACCTGAAAACAGGTTCGGCGAAGTTTATTTCGGACATGTCGGCCTGACTAACAGGGCAAATCGAGGCCGGACTTGGGTCTCTCCCAGGGCACTACCTGCTGGAAAACCAGCGAATAGTGCCTGGGCCCTGGTCCAGATTTACTTATTCTTGGGAGCTGGTGGTGGTGGCGGAGCCATCGGAGCCGGAGCGGCAGCCGAGGGCGAAGTCACGGTAGCACCAGCGGCAGGAGCCGCCATCGGACCAGCACAACCGCAAGCAGCGGGAGCGCAGGCATTGCAAGCCTTCTCTGCCTTGCAGCAGCGACGCTCGCGGTGGTGACGCGGGCGGCAGCTTACCGGAGCACAAGGCTCGCAGGAAGCAACCGGAGCGGCACAAGCGGCCGGAGCGCAAGGAGCCGGAGCCGCACAAGCGGCCGGGGCGCAAGGTGCCGGAGCGGCACAAGCAGCCGGGGCGCAGCTATCAACTGCACAGCGGCGCTGGCGACGTGGGTGGCAGCTCTTGGGAGCGCGCGGCTCGCAAGAAGCCGGGGCGCAAGCGGCCGGAGCCGCACACGGAGCCGCACAGGCGGCCGGAGCACAAGGAGCCGGGGCACACGAGGGTGCCGGGCAGCAACTCTTGTGGCAACGAGCCTTCAGACGCTCCATGAGCCGCGGATGGCAGCTCGCCGGAGCAGGTTCACAAGCGGCCGGAGCCGCACAGGCGGCCGGGGCACAGGCGGCCGGGGCACAGGCATTGCCTGCCACCGCCAAATTGGCACCGCCCATCAGGACGAAGCCGAGCACCGCAACAAACAAGACGGCGCAAAGAACACAGGTACGATTCATTCGAGAAACCTCCTAGTTAACAGGTACTGTAGCGTTTAAACACTCAACGCCGTCACTGGTTCTTTAGTCTCCGGCCCTGACGGCTTCAACCGGAAACAAACGGTCGTTCTCGCTGTGACCCAAAAATTCCACCGGCTCTTGCTGCCCTGTCAAGCGGCAAACCGATCAAACTCTTGGTTTCAAAGACACAGCATCTGAACAATAAGCTAGCATAGCTGCCACAGATGTCAACCGGGTAGACCGCGGAAAATAACCGTCCTGGGTCAACTCGGATGTCTGGGGACACTTTAACATAGTTACGAAGTTTACACCGCGTTTTGCATTCTACAAGTACCCTCCAACAAAAAAGAGAGGCATCCCACATGGAAAGCCTCTCTGAAAATAGCATCTAAGTTGTTTTTTATAAAGCGTTTATAACTCGCTCAATAATCTTTTTAGCTAAAGAAGATTTTTTCTCGTGACCCTCGATTAGAGTGGGTAGACACCCTTGTCTCTAAGACTTTTTCTTGCACATCGGTCGATTATCGACGAAAAGCGTCTTTTGGGTTATTTTCCGCTTGGAATGAATTTTCTCCACTAGAGGGGGGGGTGGCCTCTTGCTTTGCGCGTCGATTTATCTCCTCTTTGAGCCAACTCTGCTTCTTTGCCATATCGTCCGGGTCTTCAAAACTCAGAAGCAGCGGATCTTCACCCTCAAAGACATAGGCAGCAAACCCAGCCACTCGCCAGCCCTCCGGCTCCAGGCGGCAAACCCAGGTGGCCTTGTCTGTACGTGGTTTGCCTGTTTCATCCAGATCGACCCATTTGGTTGGCAC
>JANXQG010000611.1 GCA_025356915.1 Planctomycetota bacterium
TACTTCAATGGTAACATTAGAATGACTTATGTCAATGGTTTCCTAAAATTAGAATTACTGACAGTAGGAGTTTTTTGTCGAAGCACAAAGATTCCTGGCCGTTTGATCTTGAATTTAGCGGAAAACCAGGAAAACCCAGGCTGGAAGGTGAAGGCTCACCGTATCAGGGTGGGTGGAGCAGGATAATGGTGCGTTACGCGAACTGATCTGGAATAGCGGTAAGTGCTTTCGGCGTCTCAACTTCGTGCGCAACCCACTATTTGCCGAGCAGTTCGCTCCACGCACCCAACAACTCAACAACACTATTTCAGTTGCTTCGCCTTGGCCAAGTCTGCTTCGGCCAGAGCCTTCTCACCGAGGGCCTGATAGGTCTGTCCACGCAACTGGTAGAGGACGGGATTCTCGGGATCGAGCCGGATGGCTTCACTGAAATCGGCGACCGCGAGTTTCGGATCGTTGGATTGCGAATAGATGCCGGCGCGCTGCACGAACCATAGAGAGTTTTTCGGATCGAGTTCAATGGCGCGCGTGCAATCGGCCATCGCCTTACCGAGTTCCCCCTTGTCGAAGTACGCCTTGCCACGACCGCCATACGCTGCCCCGCACTTCTCTTTGGCCTGAATCGCTTTGCCGAAATCCACAATGGCTTTGTCGAATTGGCGCATGGTCACGTGGATGTTTGCTCGCCCACGATAGGCGACATCGGCCTCGGACGGGTTGACCTCGGCAGCTTGGGTGTAGTCGCTGATAGCCTCCTCGAACTGGCCTTTTTCACCGTGCGTGAGTCCGCGGTTGCAGTAGGCCTCGAAAAGTTTCGGATCGAGGCGGACCGCCGTGTCGAAATCGGAAATCGCCTTGTCGAATTGCGCCAGATCGAAATAGGCGTTACCACGTTGGCAGTAGGCATCGGCATAGTTCGGATCGAGGCGGATGGCTTCGTCAAAAGCAGCCAACGCCTTGGTGGGGTCGCCTGCCTTGAGGCAAGCCTTGCCGCGTCCCCTCGCCGCAATCGCCTCCGGTGGCGTGGCCGGTGAGGCTGGCGATTCCGCAGTCGCCTCCGGTGGCGTGGCCGGTGAGGCTGGCGATTCCGCAGTCGGCTTTGGGGGTTGCTGGGCTGGCTGTTTTTCCGGCGGTTCCGATCGGCCGCAACCCAACACCACCACGAGCGGCAAGAGCCGCAACGTGCAGTCAACTGCCACTTTCCAATAATCCTGATAGGGTCGTCTCATCCTTCATCCTCCTCGACAAAAAGGGGGCTATTCCGGTTTTTGATGGCTTTGCGTGATTCCAGGAGGCACCCTACAGCTCGGCCCACCCTACTTCGGATACCTCGAAAATCACGCCCTGGAAAGATAGGATCCGTCGCGGGTATCGACCTTGATTGTCTCGCCTTGGGACAGGTACTCGGGCACCTGCACGATCAGACCGGTCTCCAGCGTGGCGGGCTTCGTGCGTGCGGTGGCCGACGAGCCTTTGATGCCTGGATCGCATAGCACAACCTTTAGCTCGACAGCCACGGGCAACTGCACGCCGACACACGCGTCGTTGTAAATCAATGCCTGCATGCCTTCGAGATTTTCGGTCATGTACTGCGACTCCTCGGCCACGTCCTCCTTGGCCAGCGAGTACTGCTCGTAGTTATCAGAATCGAGAAAGTGGACGTGGGTTGTGTCGGCGTACATGAACTTGATCGGCCGCTTGCGGAAGTCGGCTTCGTCCAGCGACTCGCCACCGCGAAGTGTGATGTCAACCTTCTGCTTCGTGATGACGTTGCGTCCGCGATATTTGTAGTAGGTCGCCGCACCGCGAGCCGTAGGGCTTTGCACGGTAACACTCTCGATCAGACATGGCGCGTTGTTGTAGTTGACGATGGCGCCGCTTTTAATTTCCTTGGCTTGCATGGTTGCATTCACTCTTGGGTACTTAAAATGGTTCCCGACTGCGGATCGACGGCGATGCCGCCCGTGATTCGAGTCAACTCATCCAGGACCGTCAGCAGGGTGCTGGGATCGAGCAACTCGTCAGGCTCGTCTTCATCGGCGGAGTCGCCGATCTGTTCAAAATGGAGTACGTCAAAACGGCCGTTGTACTCCTTGAGCCGTTTCAACAGGATCTTCTGTTCCGGCTCGACCGTGGAAGCAAGCTCTTGGACCAGCTCTCGTGCATGCTCCAACACTTCGTCGCCACCGGTATAGCAGACGTCCAAAGCTGCAAAGTCATCGGGTGAGATGAGCGTGAGCGATTCAAACCTGCCCTGCTCGTCCCCGCCAATATCCTCCAGGGTGTAGCGATTGCTCAGGTGGGCCAAGCCATTTTCGACCATTTTCAGCGCAGGCCGGCGGGAAGCGGGAAATAGAACAAAATACGTTTCACGCCAGCGGTAACGATCGTTTTCAAAGGTCGACATGGCAAAGACTCTCCTGGATTGGAACTTGTTTCAAAAGCTGGTTTGGATGACTATTTTCTGGCTCTTCCGGTTCTAGGTGCGGAACGCGAATAATGGTAGGGTGGGGAGAGCGCAGCGAGCCCCCATACGAACCAACTTAAGGAATTCACTCGTTCCATCCCACAATGTGTCCGGTGCCTCGAAGCTGGAAACTCGTGC
>JANXQG010000641.1 GCA_025356915.1 Planctomycetota bacterium
ACATTGTAATTCGCCCTTATAAACTGGCAGTATTGGATTACCCAAGGCAAAGCAGGAAATAATATCAGTACCACCTGATATTGAACTTAATTGCACATCAAATTTAATCTGCTCGTAGACAAAATCATAGGCCTGGAGCAACATGTAGCTGAACTCCGTATAGCTCAGGCCGGAGTCGGTCCGCTCGAGCCTCGCCTTGACCGAGTCTTTGGCCAGCATCACGTTGACCGGAAAATGTTTGCCAATATCGCGCAGGAATTCGAGATAGCCGAAGCGGCCCATCCAATCGTAGTTGTTCACCAGCAGGGCCGAGTTTGAACCGCAGTCGAAATTAAGGAACCGTCGCAACTGTTTTTCCATGCCGGCAACATTGGCGTGGAGGACTTCGACGTTCAGCAGGTTCCGCTCTTCGCTCTTGCCGCTGGGGTCGCCGATCATGCCCGTTGCCCCGCCGACCAGTGCCATGGGCCGATGTCCAGCCTGCTGGAATCGGCGCAGCAGCATGACGGCCACGAGATTTCCGACGTGCATGCTGTCGGAGGTCGGGTCAAAACCGACGTAAATCGTCCGCGGCTTCTCGTTGAGCCACGCCTGGAGATTGGCGTTGTCGGTGGTCTGGTGGATCAGTTCGCGCCAGCGAAGTTCAGCAACAATGTCGGGCATGGGGGGGGAGGAGGGGGATTAGGGGTTAGGGGTTGGCCGCAGGGTGGGACAAGCCGCAGGCGAGCCCCACCCTGGGGTTGGGGACTGAAAGTTGTTTCAGACCAAATCCTTATTTTCACATAACTCGCCATGCTCACCGCCAGATGTCGTCGCCGGCGAACGGATGCGCCGGGCCAAACAACTTTGGCTTGGGTAGGGCCTTCAAAACGTGTTCGGCCAGTCTTAGATCCTCCTTGGTTGCGATCTTGAGGTTGATAGGCGAACCAGGAACGACAGTCACCACGTGGCCGATTCGCTCGACAACCTGCGAGTCGTCGGTGGCGGGAAAGTTGCCTCGTCGGGCGTAGGCATCCATGAGCAACTGCCGGCGAAAGACCTGCGGCGTCTGGGCTTCCCAGAGGTTTTCGCGGGGAACGGTCTCTTCGATCTTACGATCGCGTCCCACGCGCTTCAAGGTGTTGGCGACGGGGATAGCTAGGATTGCGGCCCCGGATTTCTCGGCCGCGTGAAAGACATCGTCGATCCACGCGTCGGCAAGGCAGGGCCGCGCGGCATCGTGAATGCAAACAAAATCCGCTTCGGGCTTCACGCGGGCCAAGGCGGCGGCCACGGAATCAAAACGCTCAGTGCCGCCCGGCACGACGTCGATGCCGAGAATGGCCACGTTGGAGCCGAACTTGAAGTCAAAGTTTTCGCGGTCCTCCGCCGCAATCACGACCAACACTTGCACGACATCTTTGCGCTGTAGGAAGCGTTCGGCGGAATGTAGCCAGACGGCACGGCCTGCCAGCGGCACGAACGGCTTCTTATAGTAGTCGTCCTTGAAGCGGCTGCTGCGCCCCGCGGCGGGTAGAATTACGGCAAACTTCGCCATGCGATTATAACAGTTAAGGATTCCTGCCTCTGGATACTAAGGTAGCGACACCGTTTCGTTACCATCAATGGTGGCCAATCCTTGGTAAACCGTCATGTCGATCTGCTCATTAACATAGTTTGCGCTGCCATCGCACATGGCGAAGTTCGCACCACTTTTGTGCCGGCTCATGAAGCTATAGTTGTGTTGCCAGTCGGTCGAGTTGCTTTGTGGCAATGTTCCGGAGACGCGACAGTTCAGGGGAATTCCGCAAGTTGCCGTCGATCCTTCAAACCAGAACCAAAGCGACCACCCGCACCACTCAGGCACGGCCTCGCCAATGAGAAAAGTCTTGCTGGCCCCGTCAGGAATATCCTGGTTGGCCGTCGGAATCGGGGAACCGCCTGCGGCCGTTCCTCCGCCGCGGCAGATAACGCCGTTCCCATGATCCAGACCGTCCAAACTATATTTATTCCGTCCGCGCGGCCAAGTAACTGGCGGGCCGGCAGTGCCATTCACATACGACGCGACCCAGTTGCTTCCCGCACAGGCTTTGTAATTTGTTGTGGCATACAACAAACTGTTGCTGCTGTCGAGCAACTGGTTTGCGATGGTGCCGCGCTGAGTATCCGATGGACAGAGAAAGGTGGAGACCGGAGATTTGAGTACCGTGAGGTTATCGATTCCCATGGCAGAATTCACATATCCCACGGAGTAGAATGTGGCAGACGATGATATCGTCTTGACGAGACCGGGTTGCGAGAGACTCGTTGCGTAGTAAAGTGAACCTTGGTCGAGGTTTGGCAATAGTGACGTAAGCCAACTGACGCCGACCGTGCCCGTACCGACACCCTGCGTCGGGATGCCTGACGTGCCTAGACTGCTTGGCGATGTGCCCGAAGTGCCTGCACTGGTAACTACCCCCCAATTTGGTGGATATTTCTTTACGCTCGTTTCGTACTGAGTTGCGGCCAAGGCAATCTGTTTGATGTTGTTCAGGCACGAAGCGCGGCGACCAGCTTCAATCGCCGCCTGCACGGCTGGCAACAGCAAACCCATCAGGGTGCCAATGATCGCTATCACTACCAGCAATTCAACAAGCGTAAACCCATGTAGGAACCGACGCAATGGAGGATTGGAAATTGAAAGTGGCCGAGCGTAAGGACTCGGTTCGCACGCACGGGAATGGCCAACGACAGATCGATTGCCCCCGTCCGGAAATTTGCAATTTTCAATTCTCTTCATGACCGTGCCTCCGAGTTGGATATACCGCTCGCGGTCGAGACTGACACTAGCCCGAAGCGCAAGCGAGGTTGTTAAGTCGTTACCTCGCTTGCGCTTCGGGTTAGTATGTAATTGGACAATCTCGGCCGCGAGCGGTATAACGTCTCTTCTACGAAGAACTTACCCTCATTAGTCAGCATACTGCAATTTGTCGCTACTGGAAAGCTCTTTCAAAAAAGGAAAATTGGAAAGTCCGGGGTCTGGTCCATTTTTCGGCGAGAACGCATGAAATTCATCCGAGATCCTTGCCCGAAAACATGGACCTGACCCCTTCGCGTTGTGACCAAAGTAGTCCACCGCGCCAGAGTGGGAAACCAAGCCCAAAAATCATGGCGAGATCGATTTCCCAGGCCGAAGCAACCTTCTTCTCGGCAAGCACCCGCGCCGCCTCGGCGACCATCGGCAGCAACAGTCGCTCAACGATCGCGGCTGAGTTGGCCAACTTGTCGCCCTTGGTGTTACCCAAATTTTCAGCTCTTTCGGGTGCCGTCGCGGAATGCGAATAATTGTAGGCACCTGCGACCAAAACCGGGCTGCCCGAAGTTTTTAACGCTTCAGCAATTCCGCCACAAGAGGGGCCTGGCATTTTTTCCGGATAACTATAGAAGCCGGCCCCCGTCTTCATACCGAGCTGTTCCGCCTTCACGAGCCTCACCAAAAGCTCACTTCCGTGAGATCGCTCACCGAAAATCTCGGCCAGCACGATACCACTCTGAAGAGCGGTATCCAGGCCGATCTCGTCGAGAAGTTCCAGCGGTCCAAGGGGCATGCCGAATTCGATCATGGCGGCGTCAATTTGCTGAATCGGCACTCCCGCAGTGACCAATACCAGGGCCTCGTTGAGATAGGTCAGCAGCAGGCGATTCACGACAAAGCCAGGTCCGTCGGCAACAATTAGGGGCAGTTTCCCAAGTGAGATGGCGTATGCCACAATCGCTGCCACAATTTCTGGGCTTGTCGCCGGCCCCGGAATCACCTCGACCAACGGACGCAGCCGGACTGGATGGCAGAAATGCAATCCACAGAATCGGCCTGGATCGGCCAAGCCCGCTGCCAGACGGGCGATGGGAATTGTGCTGGTGTTCGTGGCCAGGATTGCACGGTCCGCCAGATGCGATCTGATAGAGGAGTAGAGTGACTGCTTGGCTGGCCGCTTCTCGACAATCGATTCCAGCACAAGGTCACAGCCACCGAGATCGGCGGCGTCCAGAGTGTAGGTAATTGGCTGTAGCGGCAAGGCTCGCCCCGCACATGGTTGGACTGCTGCCAACGCACTTGCCGCAGCGAGTCGCAGGGCCTCGGGGTTTTTGTCCATTAGAACGACGGGGATCGAATGCGCGGCATGTTCGATCGCAATCGCCGTGCCCATAATTCCAGCGCCCACCACACCCACCGAACGAATCGGCCGCGCGGCGGTCGTTTCCGTAATTCGCTGGCAACTTTCTCGGCAGAGCGATACCATGCGGCGGACGTTCTCCAGAGCCGAGGAGACTGTGCTTCGATCATTTCGTTTGAAATTCGGCATGGTTCTCC
>JANXQG010000662.1 GCA_025356915.1 Planctomycetota bacterium
TACTTATTGTCATAAAGATACTTCATCATCGCCTCGAAGCGTGTCGGCTCAACCCCAACGCGCGGATGTTCAACGTCGGGCACGCCATGGAACGTGAAGATGGGGATGCGGCCGCGCGTTGCCCGCGGGGTTCCTCTCGGAAGTGAAGAAGATTGAAGGGCTTTGTCTGGCAAACAAAATAGCCAAGCCCACGACCTTCTGCTGGCCCATTTACACCGTCGGTACGCAATTGTTCCCTACACTACAGGACAATGGCTATCTATTTGCCCGAAGCGGCGGACGCAATGATCGCCCCTACCGACCGACGGTGGACAATCCGTTCGAGACCCCGTCTTTCACGATCGTCGCCAATACGCCGCTGCAAACCTTCACCAGTGCCACAACGCGGGCAACGCGCGGCCGCATCCCCATCTTCACGTTCCATGGCGTGCCCGACGTTGAACATCCGCGCGTTGGGGTTGAGCCGACACGCTTCGAGGCGATGATGAAGTATCTTTATGACAATAAGTACTTCGTCATCGCCATGCGGGACATGGGCAGGTATTTGGATGCGAAAAAGGCAGCGAAGCTCCTGCCGGTACCTGCCCTGTTCCCCGATATCACGATCACCGATCCGGTGGAGATTGCGACCAGCAAGACCTTTGAAAGCCCTAAGGTCGTCTGCCGCGTGGATGTTTCAGCCGGTGCGGCGGGCGAACCTGCGAAGATGGCCATTGGAGGAATCGGCAAGGGGTACGTGGTCATCCATGCGGCCATCGGGGGCAAGATGAGGCTGGCCCACTCCGCACCGTTTCTTCTGGAACTGATTCCGAAAAAGGATAAGAATGATTGGACCAGCATCAGCGTGCTTGGAACTACGCTCCAGACCAGTCCCGAGGGACTCAGTGGGGGAACGTTGACGCTAAACAATGCGGTTCTGAAGCTCCAAGATCCATTAAACACCTGGAAAGATTTTTCCAGTCCGACGACGTTGGTGGGGAACAATAGGGTACAGTCGCTCGACAACCACCGGGCTGTCATGACCGGTAAAATGACCGGCAGCGGCAACGTAACGTACACCGGATTCTTTCCGATCGGACGAGTCAGCTCCGATAGTGACTACACTGGCAACACACGGATCGCCCAGGACGAGTGGTTCGGGCAAAATCCGGATGATCGCCAGGGGCACGATGATCTGATGTTCGGGATCAGCGGCACCAGGCCATTTGGGCGCGGCGTGCTAACGATCGCCGGAAAGGTCGGCACACGTCTGGGAATGGCATGGTTTGGCAGCCATATAAATGTGATTCCGAATGCGGTGACGCTGGAAACGTCGCTTGTATTCAATGCCAATTCATCGATCGACATGTCTGGGGCCATTTCCGGGCCAGGCAGCCTGATCAAGGTATTCAATGCGAAGGATGCTGGGAGCGTGCTTACACTTCGCGGAGATAATTTGTACAGCGGCGGAACAAGGTTCTACTCCGGCAACTTGCTGATCTGCCGCGCCCATTCGCTCGGAACCGGTCCGGTAACGCTGGGCGGCAAGACCTCCAATCCCAAACATGCAATGAGCCTGGGTAATCAAACGGCATTGTCCGTCGCGAACGCGATTGAACTCGCTGGTATCACCGACGCGACGGTTGACGGCACTTGTCCGACATTCGCAGGCTGTCGCGGAGGGGCCGCCAACGATCCGGCAGCGGTGACCGAGTTCAACACGACCGGCGGTGACCTCACGCTCTCCGGCGCGATTCACGGCAGCGGCGGTCTACTCAAGACAGGGCCCAATGCGTTAATTCTGACGGGGGCTAACAGCTATAACGGATCGACCGTGGTGAGCAAGGGCATCTTGTCTCTTGCGAATGCACGCAGCCTGGGTGGCAAGAGCGATGTCTATGTTTCCGACGGGGCAAAGCTTGACCTGAACTTTGATGGAGAAACGCGTATCCATACGCTTCATTTCGACGGGACGCGTCAGCCCGCAGGCACTTATGGTGCGGCAAACGCTCCAAAATATATCAAGGGAACAGGTGTTTTGAGAAATTAGTGGATAGGCTACGTGCTTTCGCTGCGCACCTCCCAGCTACTAAAATGACCGCCGGCACAGGGGCGATGCCGACTGCGGGACAACACCCACGAGTCAAGCACCCGCACCGAAAAAATTGAGTGCAGCCGCTTCTGGCGGTTAACTCGCACCACCAGAAAAATTGCAGCAAAATGCCTTGGGTGTCGCAAGATGATACACTCGGCACTGGCCGGTGGCCTTCGGATGAGGCTCGATGGTTCGCATGTTTATTTGTCTTTAACTCCTTTCATGCGAAGGGTTTCCTATGAACCAGCAACGGGTGTTGGCGGAATCTTGGCCAGTGGAATGACGATTGCTTACGAGTGGGAGTGTCCTTCGGGACGAGTTCGTTCCCCTTTTTGTCTCTTTGAAGAATCCCCAAGCAGGCCGACAAATCTTTTCGGCGAGTGGTAGCATGGTTCTCATCAATAATCTTGTGATAGCGACGTTCTCCGAACTCGGGATGCCTGCGCCGATCGACGTGTGCGAAACTTTGCTTATCAGGGACGGCTTCTTCGTCGGCCACAAGTTTCACTGCGATGGGGGCTACGCCGTTTGGGGTGTGGGCTGGAATTCGGTCGAGTTCTATGATCGGGAGGGGAAATTGCTGAAGATGGTCGCCGTCAAACAGGCATTGCTTTCGTCCGCACCTGCGGCATGAGTGCGACGCTCGCTTGCGAGTGTTCGCTTCAGCGGATTCCCTTCACTGGTCCGAAGTGTGGCCCCCACTTCTTCGCCAACTCGCGTCCTACTCGCTCCAGTAGCGATTGCTCCTCGGTAGATAACGGCCGGAAGTTCTTAACGATCTGCACATTCTTGCGAACCTGTTCGGCGTCATGTACGCCAATATTCACCGCGGCAACGCCAGGCAAACCCAGCGAATAGCGAACGGCGAGTTCCAGATACTGAGCGTCGATTTGCGGCGGGGTTTTGTGACCGCTATAGCTGGCAAAGCCACCCCGCACCCCGCCAAATACCTTCATCGCCACGATACCCAGGTCGTGCTTGCGGGCCAAGGGCAGCACTTTCGTCTCAAAGTCGTAGGTGTAGCGATCAACAAAATTCAGAACCATCATGATCACGTCCACGTCACCCGACTCGATGAAGGTGGGAAACCTTTCACAGGCATTGTGGCCTGAGATACCCAGGAACCGCGTCTTCCCCAACTGCTTCTGTTTCAGCAGCCAGTTGAATACACCATCAGCCTGCCGCGCCCGGCCAACATCACGGTTGCCAAGGCTGTGGAAGTACGCCAGATCGACCTGCTCCGTCTTGAGCAGTTTCAGTGACTGGCCAAACCGCTCCTCCGCCTCCTGGATCGTGTCGGCCCATACCTTGGTGGCCAAGAAGACCTCCTTGCGACGGCGTCCCAGGGCAAGGCCGATCCCTTCCTCTGCGCAGCCGTAGATGCGTGCGGTGTCGATGAAGTTGATCCCTTCATCGACCGCCGCGTTGACGATCTCGGCCACCTGGCGGCTGGTGCCGAAATTCGACTGCCCGCACGGCGCGGTCCCCAGGGTCAAAATGGAGACAGGAATCTTGGTCTTGCCCAGAACCCGCCGAGGAAGCCCTTCGGCGGCCGTTGACGCACTGGCTGAGGATGCCGCTCCCAATATCACCGAACCGACAGCCGCGCCCGTTTGGTGCAGAAACTTCCTACGCGAAACCCCAGATAATTTTACATTGCCCATGTTCGATCACACCATGTTAATCGGTTGCATCACGCAGTTATTATATTGTTACCAACCGCACTGGGGTAGGGCCTGAAGTCTGCACCTTAGATGCAATGCCAACGGGAGGCGTGTCCGACTCGCAGCGGCGCTGCGGGCACGCCTTGTTGGCTGTCATTCTAACCGCATAATAACCTGAGTGAGGGCCTCCACAACGTCCTCGTCCTTCTCCTTCGCAAGCTGGGCGCGCAAAAGTGCCATATCTTCCGCGTGTTCCGCTTCCGAGGCCCGCATACTGGTCAGCGACTTAGCACTATCCATGCGAATATGGGCTGACGAATCGCCCAGCCCTTTCCTCAGCCGTTGTCGCGCCACGGACTCAGGCAGGTCGCCCCAATGCTTATAGCCCTCCGTGCGAACGTCGTCATGTGGATGTCCCATCGCTTCAAGGATCAGTGCGTCGCGCCGGGGGTATGCCGGTTGCAGATAGCCGAAAAGTTTTTCCAGGGGGAACCATCCGAGGCCCATGTCTGCCTGCTCCTTCATCGCTTCGGGCTCTCGCGCCAGCGACATTTCCAGCCGGATTCGCTTCGCAAGGAGTTCCTGGCTTCCAGCGGGATCGTATTCCTGGGGCACCTCGCTTGCCGCCTCTGCGGAGAGTTGCGGTTCGAGGTACCGTGTCTTGATGATCTGAAGCACGCGATGGTCCTTCGCAACGCGGAGCGCAAGCAGGACCGCGGCATCGCAAAGCCTCCACCAATGCTCTTTACGCGCCTTCGGCAGCAATTCGACGACGCGAGCCAGGAGCGGTTGTAATTCTTCGTGGCGCGCCGGGGCTACCGAATCACTTTTCCCAGAGAGACCTTCCAACTTGGCCAAGATCCATTGCACCGAGTTTCGCTCCGGCGGCAAGTCACGGCACTCTGACCAGCCGGGGGATAGGCCCTGAAACTTGCCGTCCTTCAGCGGAATCTTCCAGGTCACTTCCTAAATCTCGGAGCCGGGTGGTTCGTCGTAAGATCTCCGGAAAACATAGCGAAGAAGCGCGCGGTCTTCACTCGTGGGAGGCCCTAGCAGCGAGTGAGGATCAGGGTCAGACCTTAAAAATTAACTTTCCTCTTGTCCTCCGACTCAAGATTACCCCGGAGGACTTGGCCCGCCACGGGCGAAGTGCCGGCGTGGCGAAGATTGTGGCTGTGGAGTTGGCTTGCCGGCTCACCGAATTATCGCAGCGGTCGATTGGCAAACATTACGGTGGCATCGGCTCGGCGGCGGTAAGCACAATCCATCGGAAGGTCCGCGACGGCCACCATGACGTGGAAGAACCGCCAGGGCCATCGCGCACTTTGCGTAGTCTTGGTAAGATAGGGGCTTGCGCTTTGCGTGGGATATGGTACACCATCGTCTTCACGTCTTTGTGTTCGGTCTGAAACGGAGCAAGAGCGATGGCGAGTATCGTGCGAATGGATTTGAAGGAAGTCGTGCAGCATTTCAAGCAGTTGGAAGATCCTCGGTCGGCGGTCAACCGGTTGCATCCGCTGCCAAGTGTTATTGTCATTGCGATCATGGCCGTACTCGCCGAAGCCAATGGACCGACTGCCATTGCCAAGTGGGCGAAGATCAAAGCCAAGATGTTGCGAAAGGTGCTGGAGCTTCCACATGGGATTCCCCGGAAAGACGTCTTTCGACGCGTCTTGGCCACCTTGAAGCCCGATGCCTTTCAAGCATGCTTTGCGATGTGGCTGACAACACTGCGGGGGTGGAAAAGGTGTCATGTTTCTTCGGACGGCCTTGGGGGCGAAGAGTGCTTTCCAGTCCCAATCGACGGACGGTATGCTCCAACCAGAAGGACTCTCCGAAGGGGCATCCACGATTGACCGAGCGCCGCAGCGCCAACAGCTCGGCATCCGTTTGCGGCATGTTCACTTCCGCCGCCCAGTTGGCCAAACGCCGAAGCGGCCAGGCGGCCATCAACGACTTCTCTTTGGCGTAGCCGTGGTACCATCGGTGCAAGCTTCCCCAACGCCAATCCTCCGCACGATGCACGAGGTTGGCTCACCCTGTTTGTTATCTACTCCACCAGCAGTGCCAGGTCGATATATTGACCGCCTGAAGTCTGGTGCGTATGCACGGCGATGGTGTTTGCGCCTTTCTTCAGTGTCTTTTTCAGTTGCTCCGTCACCAGATGCAACTGGTATTGCGTGACATAGCCGCCCACGCCCAGGATCTTCTGCCCGTTGACATAGACATCGGTGTCTTCGTCATAGAAGATCACGAGGGCCGCATGCTTCACCTCGCCCCCGTCGAAGTTGAATATCTTGCGGAGGTAAATGTCGCCGGAGGTCCATGCGGTCTTGACGACATGGCTCGGCTCGTGGCCGAAGGGCGCCAGGCCGGTCTTCCACGATTTGTCGTCGAACCCTTCGTTCGTCCAGCCGTCCGCAGGCTTGTTCTCGCTGTACTTGTAGGGTGTGCTCAACTCGCCGTCCTGCACCGCGCCCACCAACACCTTCCAGTTGGGCTGGGGGGCCTTGGCCACCGGCTGGCCGCTGCGTTCATAAGCCGCCTGCCGCGAAGTGATTTCATGGAACTTCTTCACGTCGAACTTCGGCTTGCGATCGTAGTAGTACAGCCCGTTCTTCTCCTGTTCGACGTCGGTCAACTGCGTATAGCAGAAGCCGAACAGGTGCGGATTATCGAGCATGGCGTCGATCGTACCCTGGTAGCGAGCGTAGAACTCGTTGAAATCCTTTGGTCCCGAGCCATAGCTCCAACCGCCCCCGACGGCCCAGCCGATGCCGCCGATCTCGCTGACCATGAAGGGCACTCCGCGGTCGGATCGTGGCGACGGCTTGCCGACGTAACGCGCAGGCACGCCCAAATCCTCCGCACTCACGGACAGATTGCCCATCCACCGCTGGTGGAGGGTCGCCGGGTTGCCTTCATAGTCATGGGCGTCGAGGACTTCGGGGTGCGGCAGGGTGTGCGTCCAACCGCTGGTCTGTAGTGCCGGCCGCGTCGGATCGACCGCCTTGGTGATGTTCCAGATCATCTGCTGAAGCTCGCTCGCCTTCTTGTCCTCTTCGTTGAAGGGACACCAGCCGATGATCGCCGGATGGTTCCTGTCCCGTAAGAGGATCTCGGTCCATTCGTTGACATAGGCCGAGTACCCCTGCGGCTCGAAGTTGAATCCCCAATCGGGGAACTCACCCCAGACGATGTAGCCGAGCTTGTCGGCCCAGTAGAGGAACCTTGGCTCGAAAACCTTCTGATGCAGCCTCGCGCCGTTATAGCCGCAGGCCATCGACAGTTCGATGTCTTTCTTCAGGGCCTCGTCGGAAGGGGCCGTCCAGATGCCGTCGGGATAGAAGCCCTGGTCGAGGATCAGCCGCTGGAAGACCGGCTTGCCGTTGATAAGAATCTTCCGCCCGTCGATCGCGACCTTGCGCAGGCCGAAATAGCTCTTCAGTTCGTCGATCTTCTCTTTGCCGCTATGGAGCGTGAATTTCAGGTCATACAGGAAGGGGGCGCCAGGTTCCCAGAGTTTCTTCTCCTTGAGGTTCAGGACGAGCCTGCTCTGCCAAGGACCGGCGGCGGTGTCCGATCCCACGAGCTTGCCGTCGGCAAATGCCTCGGCCGTGAGCGTCAAGTCCTTGTCCGAACCATTGATCTTCGCCTCGATCAGCACGCGCGAGTTGTTCGGATCGGGAACCACCGAGATGTTCTCG
>JANXQG010000696.1 GCA_025356915.1 Planctomycetota bacterium
ATCAAGTTGGCCTATGACGACTTCGGTGTCGGGCAGTCACGACTAAACGACCTGGCCGAAGTGGCCCCAGACTACGTAAAATTTGACATGTCGCTCATACGCGACATCGACCGTGCCGCGCCGCAGCGGCAGCAGGTTCTGGCCACGCTGGTGCAGATGGTCCACAATCTTGGTATCACCTCATTGGCCGAGGGTGTGGAAACGGACGGCGAGGACCAGACCTGCCAGCAGATGGGCTTTGATCTTGGCCAAGGCTATCTCTACGGCCGCCCAGCCCCGCCGCGGGAATTTCCAAATTAGCAGAGCTGTTCCGAGGCAGGGGTATGAGGGAAAAGGGCTACACGGCCAGAGGCCGTAGTATTCAACCACCCGCCAAGATGTCAAAACTGTTGTAGTATTACTGAGTCCTGGAAACGCGGAACCCTGCGCTGTCGCCCAGGTCGTCCGGCGGGTTCCAGTCGCGTATGGCGGAACGGGTTAGCGGCCAGTCGATCCAGGAACCGCCACGAAGGACACGGCAAAATCCGGAATCTGGGCCGTTTGGGTCGTCTGCGGGAGACTTGGCATAGTATTTCGCCCTATACCAATCCGCGCACCACTGCCAGGCATTTGCTTGCATATCACGAATAGCTGGCCTCGTAACGGTCACGGGGACGCGGAGCGTCCCGTATGCTCCCACGCGCAGCGATTTTCTGGGGCTGATTAATTTGACGTCCTGCTCCTAGTCGCGTAGCGACCGCCGATGGTAGCCGTGGGTTTTAACCCCACGTCGCTACGCGACGAACGGCAGATTTCCGTACGCGCAGCGCGGAAACAAGAAGAAAACAACCGATTCCCCTCGCGTTCTGAAAAGCGACGGCAAGCCGTCGCACTCCAAAACGGCACTTTCTGGCGATCCAGAATACCTCTATAATGCCAGGATGAGCGTTTCCGGCGACCATCTTGATGCCCTGCTGCCGCGGTTCGGCCTGACGGCGTTCCGTCCTGGCCAGCGGGAAGTCATTTCGACCGTTCTGGCGGGAAAAGACTGCCTGTGTGTCATGCCCACCGGCGGCGGCAAGAGCCTTTGCTACCAATTGCCAGCCCTGGTACTCGATGGGCTGACGCTCGTCGTCTCGCCGTTGATTGCGCTGATGAAGGACCAGGTCGATCAACTCCAGGCACGAGGATTCCCCGTCACTTTCATCAATAGCACGCTGCCTGTCCAGGAGCAATATGACCGGCTTGATCGTATCGCGGCGGGCGAGTTCCGCTTGGCGTACGTAGTGCCGGAGCGGTTTCGCAGTTCGCGGTTTCTGGAATCCGTGCGGGCAGTGGGGCTGAAGCTGCTGGCGGTCGATGAGGCCCACTGCGTCAGCCAATGGGGCCACGATTTCCGCCCCGATTATGCCCGGCTCGGTCATTTTCGCAAAATGCTGGGCAACCCGACGACCATCGCCCTGACCGCCACGGCGACCGACAATGTGCGTCGCGACGTCGTCGAGCACTTGGCCCTGGACGAACCGAAGATTTTCATCACCGGCTTTGCCCGCGAAAACCTCTTCTATGAGGTACTCAGCCCGCGAACCGATCGCGAAAAGGCCGAGATGCTCGTCAAGTTTCTCCGCGAGACCCCCGGCACGGGCATCATCTATGCTTCCACGCGGAAGCGGACGGAAGAAATTGCCGAGATCATTGGCCAGCAGACATCGCGGCGGGCGGCCATCTATCATGCCGGCCTGCCGCCCGACGAACGCCGTGCGACGCAGGATGCCTTCATGAGTGGCCGCATCGAAGTCATCACCGCAACGAACGCTTTCGGCATGGGCATCGACAAGGCGGACGTGCGTTTCGTCATCCACTACAACCTACCAGGCAGCCTGGAGGCATACTACCAAGAAGCCGGCCGGGCGGGCCGCGACGGAAAACCATCGCGTTGTGTGATGCTCTATCACGGCGGCGACCGCTATATTCAGGAGTTCTTCATCGAGAACTCTTACCCCGGGCTGGACGTTATTCAGAAAGTCTATGAATTCCTCGCTTCGCTCGACGAGGATCCGATTCAACTGACCCAGCAGGACGTTAAAGAGCACCTGAGGCTCTCGATCGGCAACGACGGCGTGGGGAATTGCGAGCAAATCCTGGAAAGCGCAGGCGTGCTGGAACGGCTCGTGTCGTCGCAGAACATGGCCACGGTGCGGATTGACAGCGATCTGCCCACGTGTGTCGATCTGCTGCCTCGGCAGGCCAAGGTGCGGCGGCGGGTGTTGCAGGCCGTGGAGAAGATCGTGGGCGATCAGCGGGACGAGTTGGTCCAGTTTCGGCCGCAGGACTTAACCGCAGCACTTCAGATGGAGCAACCGGCCGTGGCCCATGCCCTTTATGAATTGAACGAATCGGAATGGTTTACTTACGTGCCGCCGTTTCGCGGCCGTACCATTCGCATGTTAAAGCGAGACGTGCCGTTTGAAGAGCTGGAAATCGACTCCGCAGCCCTGGAAAAGCGCAAAACGGCCGAATACGACAAGCTCAACCGCATGGTTCGTTTTGCCCTCAGCGGCGCGTGCCGGCAGCAGGATATTTTGCACTATTTTGGCGAGAGCGAGGCGGGCGAATGTCACCACTGCGACAATTGCAGCAAGCACAAGCCCCGTGACCGCCGCAGGGATCCCTAAGCAGCAGACCAGCTAAAGGTGGGTCTGCAAACCGAGGACGCCATCGCAAAACCGTCGTCGTCCGGGGTGGTCGTTGCCGACAAGTTCGCGGCCGAGGAAACAACCGAGGAGGGGGTGATCGAGACCGTTCGCAAGGTGCTCAGCGGGGTTGCACGCGCTGGGTCGAGGATCGCATGCGGAAAGAATCTCATCGCTCAAATGCTCTGTGGTTCCAATTCGGCAAAGATCAAGAAGCTGCGTCTGGACCAGTTGACCACCTTTGGGCTGCTTCGGCGGTTGAAACAGACGGAAGTCACGACGCTGATTGAGATTTTGATTGCCATCGGTTGCCTAGAGCAGGAGGACATCGATCGCTTCCGCCCCGTGCTGAAGCTCACGCCGCTGGGTGGCGACGTGATGCGGGGCAACGCCGAACTGCCTGCCGGCTTGAGGCTGCCTAGCGAACTACGGCTCAAACTGCGGCGGCCAGCCGCCAAGGATGTACCGCGGCCAAAGGTCGTCCAGAGCGCAGCCGAAATCGACCGGAACCAGGCAACGGAGCAACTGCCGTCACCGGTCGACCGGCCGTCGTATTACTGGACTTGGCGGCTCTTGTCCCAAGGTTTTTCAGCGGAAGAGTGCCTAGCGATACGCGGAATCACGCGCGAAATGCTCTTGGATCACGTCTTCCGGGCCGAAGAAAACGGTCTGGAATCAATTGGCCGTCAAGCAGTCCCTTGATCTGCCGTTCGGCTCGCAAGGAAGTACGTATGCTTCGGCCGTCCCCGTTCTCGCGTCACTTCGACTTTCCTGGTAACTAACTCTGCTGCCATCAACCGAGTCAGTCGGCCACGGATAGCCGTCTGAGTAACGTGAAAATGGGCGGCTATCTCGGATACGGAGTAGCCGTTGTGATCCGCAAACAAGCCGAGGAGGTCCTTGTCGCACATGGGTTGACGGTCAGTCGGCGACTTGGTCTTGGTCTCTTTTAATTCGTTTCCCATGATGTTGCCTTTCGTTAAACGGGTCAGCCCGAACCGAGCCGCGTGAAAGGCGTAGAACTCTCCGCTGGCCCGAGCTACTTGGCTGCCCGGTACACAATCCGGAACGGCCCTCCCGACTGGTTCCATTCTACCATTTTCCGACAGCGTGGGGAGTGGGTACCAGGAAAACGGGCAAAGTTGTTCGAGAAACGGAATTTATTCCGTTATTTGTCTTTTTTAGGTAACCGGGATGAATTCCGTTCTATGCAGGGCTGCCTCAACCGGAATTTGCCCATTCTCCTGCCCATCCTTGCAGCAAGTCGAGGCTTCCTGCACAATGAAGGTTATGCTGTCGCCCCCCTAATTGGCTGACTTGGCTGAAGTCATCTATTTCTCAAGGATCTCCATCATGTCCCAGAACCCCGCTTCCGAAATCGCCTCGCTTCGCGATCAGATCCGCCACCACGACTATCGGTATTATGTCGAGGCGGCGGCGGAGATCAGCGATCGCGACTACGATAAGCTCTTGGAGCGGCTCAAACAGTTTGAAGCGGACCATCCCGAGCTGATCTCGCCCGATAGCCCCACGCAGCGCATCGGCGACCAGCCGGTCAGCGAGTTGCCCCAGGTCGAACATCGCGCGCCGATGCTCTCGATCGAAAACACCTATAGTCTCGATGAGCTAAAGAAGTTCGGCGAGCGGACTGCCAAGCTGTTGGAAGGCGAGCCGATCGAGTGGGTCGTCGAGCTGAAGGTCGATGGCGTAGCCGTGTCGCTGGTCTATGAAGACGGGCTGCTGGTCCAGGGCGTCACTCGGGGTAACGGCCGCGTGGGTGACGACGTGACCCACAACATCCGCACGATCCACGACATCCCCCTGCGGCTCAGTGGCAAAAAGTATCCCCGCATTCTTGAGCCGCGTGGTGAAATCTACATGACCAATAGCAACCTTGTGCAACTCAACGAGCGACAGAAGGTCGAAGGGAAGCCGCTGTTTTCCAACACGCGGAACGTGGCTGCCGGCTGCATTCGCCTATTGGACCCACGGATATGCGCTGAGCGGCGGCTGCGGTTCTTCTGCCACTCAGTCGGATATCGCGAAGGACTCGAAGCCGAGTCACATATTGATTTTCTCAAGGAGATGGCCGATTACGGTATTCCCATGACACCCGGCATGGCCTGCTTTCCCACCTTCGAGGCGGCTACCGAGCATTGCGAGCAGCTCATCGAAAGGCTGCACGAGTTGGATTTTGAAATCGACGGGCTGGTACTCAAAGTCAACCGTTATGCCCAACGGGACCGGTTGGGGGCAACCTCCAAGGCCCCGCGTTGGGTTATCGCCTACAAGTTCGAGAAATATGAAGCCACGACCCGCGTGAATGCCATCCGCGTGCAGGTTGGCAAGACCGGCGCGATCACGCCCGTGGCGGACCTGGAGCCGGTTGAGTTGGCCGGTACAATCGTCAGCCGGGCCAGCTTGCACAACGCCGAGGAGATTGAGCGGAAGGATGTTCGCGTGGGCGATATGGTCGTGGTGGAAAAGGCGGGCAAAATCATTCCGCACATTGTCCGCGTCGAGGTGGCCGAACGGAAAGGCGAGTTATCGAAGTTCCCCTTCCCTAAAAACTGTCCCGAATGTGGCTCACCCGCGGTCAAAGACGACGGCGGCGTCTACATCCGCTGCCCGAACCCTGAATGTCCGGCCCAGATCAAGGAGCGGATCCGCTACTTTGCCGGCCGCAACGCGATGGATATCGAGGGGCTGGGTGACAAGCTGGTCGATCAATTAGTCCATCAGAAGCTAGCGCAGAGCTATGGTGATCTTTACCGTCTGACGGTAGACAGGCTGCTAAAGCTCGAACGCATGGGCCGCAAGTCGGCCGAAAATGTGCTGGAGGGGATCGAGGCGAGCAAGGGCCGCGGCCTGGCCCGGTTGCTCAACGCCCTGTCGATCCGTCATGTAGGCAATCGCGTGGCCAGTGTATTGGCCGAGCGGTTTCGCACGATCAACGCCCTCTTGGCCGTCGACATCGACGAATTAAGCCGGACTAACGAAATCGGACAGGTGATCGCGAAGAGTGTGCATGAGTTTTTACATTCCGAGTTTGGCCGCAAGGTGATCGGGGATCTGCGTGCGCAGGGTGTGAAGATGGAATCGACCGCCGCCACGACGGCCGCCGCTGGGGCGAGAAAGCTGGAGGGCAAGACGTTCGTCGTCACCGGCACGCTGGTGAAGTACAGTCGCGACCAGATCCATGAGTTTATCGCGGAGCACGGCGGGCATGCCGCATCGAGCATTTCCAAGAAGACCGACTATCTCGTCGCCGGCGAGAAGGCCGGCAGCAAGCTGGAAAAGGCCCGGCAACTTGGTGTGAAGGTGCTGAGCGAGGAGGAGTTTGAAAGATTGATTGCGTAGTTTCTGTTGCGGAAAGGCCAGTTCGGTGTTGGCATTCCCTCCTTGGCACTCCGCCGCTTTTGGACCATGATCGCGCACTATCATGGCCAGATCTGGAACGCGGCGGAATTGGCCCGCGGGCTGGCCGTCAGCGAGCCAACCGTACGACGCTATCTCGACTTGATGTCGGGCGTGTTCATGGTGCGGCAATTGCCACCGTGGTTCGAGAATCTTGGCAAACGCCAAGTCAAGGCTCCGAAAGTTTATGTCCGCGACAGTGGCCTCTTGCATGCTTTGTTAGGCATCTCGAATCAGCGCGACCTCGAACACCATCCCAAGGTGGGCGCGTCCTGGGAGGGCTACGCCGTCGAGGAAGTCATCAAAGCGATACGGCCGGATGATGCCTATTATTGGGCGACCCACAACGGCGCGGAACTCGACCTGCTATTGTTCAAACGTGGGCGACGCATCGGCATCGAGTGCAAGCGGGGCGATGCGCCCAAGCTCACCCCCTCCATGCGCATCGCGCTGGCCGACTTGAAACTCGATGCGCTTTACGTCGTCTATCCGGGCGAGAAGCATTACGCACTGGCCCAAGAGGTCGAAGCCGTGCCGCTCGCCGAATTCGTCGATGCAAAACAATAATATTCCATCTGAGATAATTGTGCCGTGGAACGAAATAGGCGTGGCCCCTGAGCAACTCGCATATTGTCAGTTATAATGGGGGTTACTTCAATTGCCGCTTATGCCCTGCACGGCTTAAAATGGCCTGAAGCGTCGCGGCAGGGAGTGAAGTTCGCATCACCGCTCAACCGCTGGCAGTGTATACCATGAAAGATACCATTTGTTATGATTTCGTCGCACCGCCGAAAATCGTCTTCGGCTGGGGCCGCCGTTGCGAAGTGGGCACGCTCGCCCGTACGCTCGGCCGTCGGGCGATGATCCTTTCGGGACTGCCGGCAGCCGTGGCTACCGAGGTTTTGGGCGAACTCCGCGAGTTGCTTTCCGCGCAAGACATCGAGCCGACACTCGTCGAGACGATCCTTCACGAACCCGAGGTGCAGGATGTCGATCGCGTTGCCAAGGAACTTCGCGGAAACGTAGCCAATCGGGGATGCTTCCTCTTGGCCATCGGTGGTGGTTCGGCGATCGATTTGGCCAAGGCTGCGGCGGTTATTGCCACAAATCGGCAAAGCCACACGGTGGCCGACTACCTGGAAAACGTCGGCCGCGGGCTGAAGATCATCGATCCGCCGCTGCCCGTGCTGGCCATGCCCACCACGGCCGGAACTGGGGCCGAAGCAACCTGCAATGCAGTCATTTCGTCGTACGATCCGCCTTTCAAGAAAAGTCTTCGCGACGACCGCATCCTGCCGCGGATCGTGCTGATTGATCCGGAGCTTACGGTCAGCATGCCGTCGGAAGTAACTGCGGCCAGCGGCATGGACGCGATCGCGCAACTTATCGAAAGCTACATTTCGCGGAAGGCCCAGCCGATTCCCCAGGCCCTGGCATTACAAGGATTGCGGTTGTCCGTTCCGGCAATTGCCGAAGCGGTGGAAAACGGTCGCTCGCGAACGGCACGGGAGCGGATGTCGCATGCAGCGTTGCTCTCTGGCATGGCGCTGGCCAACTCGGGGTTGGGGTTGGCCCACGGCGTTGCATCCGCCTTGGGAATTCATTGCCGCGTGCCGCATGGCATGGCCTGCGCCATGATGCTGCCCGCAGCGTTGCGAATCAATCGTGAGGTGCGACAGGCCGAGTTAGCCAAACTGGCCCGGGATGTATTTGGCATCTTGCGCACGGCTCCCGACAGCGAAGCGGTCGAGGTCCTAATCGAGAAGATCGAGGCCCTCTGCCGCCGTGTTGGCATGCCGCCGCGACTGGCCGATCTGGACGTCCGCCACGATCAGATTCCCGCGATCGTAAAAAGCTCGCGAGGACAGAGCATGAGCGGCAATCCGCGTGAAGTATCGGACGCGGAATTGACACAACTCCTGGAGAAAATGCTTTGACATGCCCCTCACAACCGATGCACAAACAGCACCTCGCCCGACATGCACTGCGAGGCAAGATTCACGAGATGCTCATGATGAGCGAAGAAGATCACTTGCGTCCGCGCGGATAATTCGGCGAGGACTTCGAGTGTCGCCACGGCCCGCTGGTTATCGAAGCTTACCAGAATGTCATCGACGATAAAGGGCATCGGCTCGCTCCGTTGGAGCCAGGTTTCCAGGCTGGCCAGTCGCAGGGCTAGGTAAAGCTGATCGCAGGTTCCCTCGCTCATTGCCGTGGGCAACACCGCTCTGCCATCGGGCCGCACACCGGCCAAGACCTGCTCGCCACGATCGTCGAAATCAATTCGTAAGGCTTCAAACGAACCGAGCGTCAGCCGCCGGAAGAGGTCGCTCGCTCGGCCGAGTACCGGCCCTTCGTTCTTTCTGCGATAGCGTTCGATCCCTTCGCAAAGCACCGCCGACGCCAGCCGCAACCGCAGATATTGCTGCACGTCAGGCTCCAGCCTGGCGAGGATGTCCTGCGCGTCCTCGGCCGCTTCGGCCGCTGCGGCACTGGTGTCCATGCCAGCCAGGGCACTCTTCTCGCCGCCCATGGTTTCGCGAAGTTCACCCCGAGTGCGTTCCGAGTCAGACATCGCGTCGGTGATATGCTGCAATTCGCCCGGCAATGAATCAGCGGCAAGGGTGTCGGCCTCGACCATCAGTGCGTCGATCGTTGCCCCTGCGGCAAGCTGCAACAGTTGGGCGTGGCACGCCTCCCGCTCCTGCCGCAACCGCAGGCCCTCGGCCGAGGCGGCTTCAGCCGCAGGAAGCTCTTCCGAATTTTGGCAGCGGGCCTCCTGGCAGAGCACGACAAGCCTGGCACGCAGGGTCTCAACCGCGGTGTGGGCCTGCTGTCGCTTCTCCTCCTGCTTCTTCCCCTGCGATTGCAAGAGATCAAAATTCTTTTGATCCGCCATCGCCCGGCGCAAACGGCTCAAAAGTTCCTCGAGGGCCTCTTGAAAATGATCGCCCGGTGCGGGTTGGTCTGGATCGACGGTTTGCAGTAACCGCTGTACGTCCTGGCGGAATCGGAGAGAGTCTCGCTCGATGCCGTCGATCCGCTCGGAAAAGCCAGCCGCTTCCTTGGTTCGCGCGAGCAACTCCGCCGTTTGCGCCACGACTTCATTGACGGCCACCGGCGACGTTTCGCCAGGCAGTCCCAAGGGCTGGATGGCCGCGGTCCATTGGGCCTGCCACTCCGTCAAATCGGTTTCGGCCTGCATCGCCTTGGCCTCGGCCTGGGTCACGGCCTTCACGAGCCGGTTCTTTTCCCGCTCCAATTGCCGCCGCGATTCGGCCTCATCCTTGATCTGCACCAAAATAGAGTCGCCTCGCGCGAGTAGGGCATCGAGCGAAAGTTGCTTGGCGCGTTCATCGGCCAGGGGCGAGGCACCCTCCCCCCCTCTCCGAAAGGGCGAGGGGAGCAAGGCATCCAGACACGACTGCATCTGCCGGCAATGTGCGACGATTTGTTCTTCCAGTTGCGCAAGTGATGCAGTACGTTGCCGGATCGCCTGAGCCTGCTGGACCAACCCCTGCTGCCGCTGAATCCACGCTTGCATCTCCCGCGGCGGCAGCGGAAGGATGTCCGCTGACTGCCACGCTTGCTGCCACTCTGTTTCGATCTGCTGAAGTTGCTCCCGAGCGGAAGCATGTTGGCGACCAAGTTCCGTGGTCTGCTGCTGCAAAGAAATTTGCTGGGCCTGAAGCGTCGCCCGATTGGCAACGCGGTTTGCTTCGCGACGCAGCCGATCGGACAGATCATCGGCATGGCGAACGGTCTGCTCGTAGGCCGCCGCGAGATCATGGGCTTCACCGACCAAGGCGAGAAAGTTCTGCAAAGCTGCCGTGTCGATCGCTTCCTTCCGCCAGTCTTGTAATACAAACTTCCAGCCGGCATCGCGGAGCTTGCGGGCATCGGTCAACTCGGCCTCCGATGGCACTTCGCCTTCCAGCCGTAGTCGCTCCAGGTCGCGCTCGATGTCGGTCGCATCGCGGCGGAACTTCTCCAATTGACCCTGAACGCGTACGATCACCGATTGAGCATCCGAGAGGTTGCGATCGAAACGAGCGATCGTTTCCGCTGCGGGCAAGGCGAGTTTCTCCAAGGATTCCAGCGATCCGCTCCATAGCCCCAGCTTGTGCAAATCAATCTCCGCCTGCTTGGTGAGTGCGGCAATTTCGGCACGCAAGGCGGCTGACTGTTGCGAAAGGTTCCCCCGGCTGCATGCCTGGCGGAGGGCCTCGGCCAGCGGAGCCGGATCGGACGGCGGCAGCAACTGGGTTAGTTGATCGGAAGTTTCGACCAGACGCTGCCTGCTATCGGCGATTTCGTTCCGAGCTTGAACCCGTTGCTTTTCAAGGGCTTCTTTCCGGTTGCCCAGGTTCTGGATTTCGACCTGTTGTCGCCTCGATAGTTTTAGTTGGTCCGCATCGGCAAGTGTCAGCTCCGGCCGCAGCTCGTGGAGCAGTGTTGTCGCTTCTTTCTCCAGGTACTCGCGATTGGCGAGGAGTCCCGGTAGATCAGTCTGAGCCTTGCGGTAAACACCCAAGTCTTTGTAGACGGCTTCGATCTCGGCTGCGCGAGAAACGAGGCCCTCCGGCACCGCCAGGGCCGCAATAAGTCCATCGAGCCGGGCGATTTCAGCCACCGCGTCCTGCTCGGCTTGCCGGGCTGTTTCCAGACGCGAGATCGTGTCGCGGCGATTCTCGGCAAAATCGGCCGACAAGGTCAGTACGTCGCCCAGTCGGGTCAATTTCTCATCGCACTCCCTCAGACGTCCGATTGTCGGCAGGGCACCGGCAAGCCGCTGGAGCCGCGACTTCTGGCGAGAGAGTTCGCCAAGCTTCTCTTCGATCGCGGTCAGTTGCCTGGTTGCATCGTCCAGCGCCGCCTTGTGCTTCTGCCATTCGCTGCTGGGAAGCTGGCTGTCGCGAATCAGCTTCTTGGCTTTGTGAAGCTCGGTAAGCGATTGGTTCACTGCGGGCTTAAAACCGCGAGGACTGAAGAGATCCTCGGCCTGCTTCTCCAGATTGTTGCGGATCGTCCGCAGGTCGGATATTCCCGCCCCCGCGGCGAACAATACGTGGCCAATGTCACCCTGTCCTCGAATGATGTCCTGCCCGCCGGCGATCAACCCAGGGTGGTCGATGCCGAACATTGTCTCGAATTGAGCCTGATCGCAGCCGCCCAGAAAGCTCTGAAGGATCGACTCTTCCAACGGCTCCTTCTCATCCGCCGAAAGCAGCGTACCCTTGTTCCCCTTGCGGCGAACGATTTCCAACTGCTGGCCGTCACGGCGGGCCAGCGTGGCACCGATCCGCAGACTACGATAGTCGTGAAGGAAGTGATCCGAAGTATTGCCGGGAATGCCGTAGAGCAGGTTCCTCAACGCTCGTAAGGCCGAACTTTTGCCGGCCTCGTTCGGACCAAAGACAAGATGAAAGCCCTGGCTGCCGGCCGCCATGTCAAGCGACACGCCGCTAAACGGTCCGAAGGCGCGCAAATCAAGTCGCAGGATCTTCATTTCATCTCTCTCCTTAAACAGGCGGGACGCCTATTCTACCGACGAGGCGGGACGCCTATTCTACCGCGAAACCATCTGCCCGACGAGCATCTGGCGGACCTGGTCCAGCAGTTCGCCGGTCCTATCGGACTTGCCGAGATCGATAGCTTCGGGACCTTCCGTCAGCTCCAGCGGAAGTTTCTTGCGCAGCTCGCCGAGATCATCGGCCAACAGTCGCAGCACGGCCTCGGGATCGCCGCGCAATTCTTCGATCAAGCGGGCAAGCTCGCCCACGGGACCGTCGGAGAGCAATGCCTCATTGAGATTCACCGGCAGCGTGGTGGCCGTGCGGACTTTTTCGACCCACACGCGGCCGCCACTCAGGTCGAGGACCGTCGAGCGGATGTCGTAGACCCACTGTTCCGGCTGGCCAGAGATTTCTTGATGCGCGCCGCACGGGCCGCTCGTCTCGACACGCACCGCCAGCGATAGGCCATCGCTCTCGGCCATGAGTTTTGTGAGACGCTGGCGGAAGCGATCCAACACTTCTTCCTTGGTTGCTGCGCCGGTGGCATCAACCCAGCACGTCTGCCAACGGAACACGTCTAACGTCTGTAGCTCTGGCCGCAATCGCTGCTGAGCATCGACATGCACCAACATGCAACCCTTGGGACCATGCTCGTGAATATGCCGTCCCTGTATATTTCCAGAAAAAATGATCTCCGGCTCTCGGTTGAGCACTTCGTGTCCATGGGCGTGCCCCAAGGCCCAGTAATCGTACTGCTTGGAGACCAGGCCCGGAAGGGTGCAGGGCGCGTAAGGCGGATGTCCCTCGCGGCCCGTCGCGCAGGTATGCAGCAAGCCGATATTCAGCATTCCAGCCACCGCCGACGGGTAGGCTGCCGAAAGGTCGTCGAACACGGCCCCCGTGGCAAAGCTCTGGCCATGGATCACCGCGCCCCATTGCTCCAAGCGAAGTGTCTCTGGCTGTTTGTGGTCGAGGATATGGACATTTTCAGGAAGTGGTAGTGCCCGCGTCATTTTGTTGGCCGCGTCGTGATTTCCGGCGATGGCGATTACCTCAATGCCGGCCTCGCGGAGGCGGACCATCTGCGACACGAAATAGAGGCCCGTCCGATGGTCCTTCCAGTCTCCGTCGTAGAGGTCACCGGCAATCAGGACGAAGGCCACGGACTGGTCGATAGCCAGTTGCACGAGATTTTCCAAGGCTCGACGACTGGCCTGGCGAATCTCATCAACGGGGGCACCTTCATAGCGTTGGAGGCCCCGCAACGGGCTGTCCAAGTGAATGTCGGCGGCGTGAATAAATTTGAACATCGTGCCTGAGTGGAGTGGCAACTCCCCTCTCCCTTTTGGGAGAGGGGCAGGGGGTGAGAGCAAGACGATGTGTCATCCTAGGGTGAGGGTGGTTTCCCGTCAAGGACGGCGAAAAATGGCCCTACAGCCCATACTCAATCTCCCCGGTAAAAGCTCCACTGAAACCAATCACCGCGAGAATTGCTGTGATAAACGGCGGTAGGCTCTGCCCGAGCACCGAAATATCCATAGGCAAACGGCTTGGCCTGAAGGCGTGCCCCCGGCTGTGGGCCAGGCACCAAGCAGCGACGGGCCGGCCGCACGGGTGGCTTTGCGGAGAAAGCCGGTTCGGTGGGAGCGCCTTGCCAGGCCGGATCGGTCGCTTGCCATGGGGCACTCTCTGCCCTGACAGCCATCAATGCCAACAGCAAGAGGCCGATCGAGGCCGGTAGCAATTGCAGAATGCGAATCATCGTGAGTCTCCTGGGGATCTGTTGATTTTGATCGGCCCCTGCCCTATTTGCAACTGGACCTGTTATTCGTGTTAGGCAAGATTTTCCGCTTGCATCGGCGCGGTTGTAACGGCTGGGCAAACTAGGTAGACAGGATAAAGCGTCCGGGGGTCTTGATCATAACCTCGCCAACTGCTTTCATTGCTGGCTCGCCGTAGGGTGGGTGGAGCATCGAATGGTGCGTTACGCGAACTGATCTGGAACAGCGGTAAGTGCTGTCAGAGTCTCGACTTCGTGCGCAACCCACCATTTGCCGGGCAGTTCGCTCCACGCACCCTACAACCCGCTTTCATTGCTGGCCCGGCCAGGAGGCTAGAGCGTTGCCAGCACTCCCTTGGTATAGCCGACGCATTCGCAGAGGCCGGGCAGGGGGTCTTTCTCGTCCACCTCGTATTCGTAGGAGGCGATGCCCTGGTAGCCGATGTCTACCAGGGCGCGAATCAGCCCAGGGATATCGATCACACCGCGGCCGAGTTGAATGCAGCGGCCCTTGGCTGTCGCCTCGGTGACGTCCTTGAGATGTACGTCCAAGAGGCGGTCGTGGCACTTGTGTACCGCATTGACGAGGTCAACGCCCGCTCGAACCGTGTGACCGATGTCGATGCAGAGGCCGATGCGGTGATCGAGTGGGGCAATCTTCTCGTAAACGCTCTGCGGTGTGGGAAAGCGGCGGTCACCGGGACCATGGTTGTGGATGGCCACGGAAATGTCATAGTTCTTCACGTGTTGCTCGATCAGAGGCAACATCGCAGCGGCCGGGCTTACCACCAAGACCCGCAGGCCGGCAGCCTTGCCATACTCGAAGGCTTGGGTGACCTGGGCCTCCTTCGACATATCGATCACGCCGGCACCGTAGAGCGTCATGCCCGCGTTGGCTACCTTGGCAGCGAGGGCGGCCAGTTCCTCCGGTTTGGAGTTCAGCGGCAGGTGCATCGACTTCAGACAGATATTTTTGAGCCCTGCGCGTTTGGTCAGGGTTAGGGTTTTATCGAGGTCGAAGGCACGGAAAGTGTAGGAGGCGACGCCCAGGGCGAGTGTTTTGCCAACCGACTTTTTTGCCGGGGATAGCGGCTCCTCGGCGGAGGATGCCTTTGAGGCAGCGCACGCCATAGCGGCGGCACCACCGAGTTGCAGGAATTGACGACGGCTGGGCGTGAAGTCGTGTTTTGACGGGAATTGTTGGTTCATTGCTGTGGTCTTTCCTTATTCAATGGCTCACATTGCAAGGTTCTAGTATACTTGATTCTCAGTTCTCCCAACTCCTCAACTCCCAACTCCCTGCCCCCATGCATCGTCGCAACTTCCTTCGTGCCGGCGCAGCCGGCTTGGTTTTTTCTGCCTTCGGCCGCACGGCCGGGGCGTTTGCTGCTGCAAAACGGCTGCGCGTTGGCCTCATTGGAACCGGCTGGTACGGCAAAATTGACTTGCTGCGACTGATCCAAATCGCACCAGTCGATGTTGTCTCACTTTGCGACGTCGATCGGCGGATGCTGGCTGCCGCGGCCGATCTGGTCGCCACGCGGCAGACCTCAAAGCGGCGACCGCGGATGTTTGCCGATTATCGGAAGATGCTCGCGGAAAAAGACCTCGACATCGTGCTTGTCGCCACGCCCGACCATTGGCACGCC
>JANXQG010000055.1 GCA_025356915.1 Planctomycetota bacterium
CGGCCAACCACGCCCACGACGAAGTGATTCGCCATCTGTGCGCCGAACTGAACGCTACCGCCACCGAGTTCCCCCGCACCAACCTCAGGTTAGTCTATGAGTTGGGCGCAGAATAGAATCCCTAGAGGCAAGGAAATCTGAGGCTCCAGTCCAGCTTCGGATAGCTGTGGGAAAAGAAGTGGTACTCGGACTTGCCATCGACGGTCAGCTTCACGGAACTTCCGCCCTCGAACCCGCCAGGAATCTTATCGGCCCCCGGTGAATTCTTGTGAATGACGGGATTCGGAAGGGTTTTCACGACCTGAAGCCGCAGGCGCGGCATTCTCCCTTCCTCTGGACTCTTTTCTGTGAGTTTCTGGAACAGCGTTGCCTCTTCCGCACTAAACGGCGTGCCATCCTTCCTCAATAGATCGTGAAACCAGACTTTCGGCTCGGACGCACCTCCCGGCGATCCCCAGGGGTAGATTGTCTGCGTCTTGCCCGCGACCAACCCCCAGTTGTAACAGCCCACGCGCTCTTTCTTGAACAGCGGCAGATGGCTGGCAACTTCGCTACTCCCGCGGCGCATCCACTCCGTGCAGATGACAGGCCGACCGTGCTTCTTCAAAGTGGTAATCTGCCCTGCCAGGTTTCCGGCATCGTTGTAGTTGTGGAATGTGATAACGTCGGATGCAACCAGTTGGAAGTCGTTAAGTTCCTTCATTGCAGCCCAGACGCCCGCGGTCAATGGCTGAGTTGGATTGACTTCTCTCGCCCACTGGAAAGCCTTCTTCAGAAGCGGAAGCGACTTGTTGCCTTGGCCCTCATTACCCGGCTCATTGTACAGATCCCACACGAGAACGCGGTCGTCTCTTGCGAAGGCGCCTACCGTGTCCTTCACGTAGCGTTCCAGTTGGGGCCAGGTCTCGGGACGATTCACGATGTCCCTGCCCGGGCTCTGGAGCCAGCCGGAATTATGAATGCCCGGCCGGGACGCCGGCTGTTTGCCGATCTTCGGGTCCGCGTTCCAGCAGTCGTCAAACAGGACAAACATGGGTTTGATCTTGTGTCGGGCTGCAATCTCAAGGAACTTGTCCACGCGTTTTTTGAAACCTTCAGCATCCGCCTTCCATGCCAGGTCATGGAGAAAGACCCGCACGGTGTTGAAACCAAGTCCGGAAGCCCACCGGAGTTCCCTGTCGACCGTGGCCGGATCAAAGGTGTCTGCCTGCCACATTTCAAGCTGGTTGACCGCCGTACTGGGAATGAAGTTGCACCCTACAAGCCACGGCTGCCTGGCATACCACTGGTTAGCCTGCTCCTTGGGCCAGCGAATTCCAACTGCTATGTTGCCAGGCTTTGGCTCTTGAGCAAAAACGGCCAAAGCAGAAACAGCGGCCAGCAAAAGCATCAATAAAAGCTGTCTTGTTACTCTCATATCCATTCTCAAGTGTTTTGGAACTCGAATGCCTTCTCACTTTGCATTTTCAAATCGAACTTCCCAGACCGGCAAGGCGTCGTCAAGATCTGCGGCTAGCCGGGTGGTCCCCGCCACGGATTCGTCGATGTCGTTGAACACCTCGCTGCGGTTGGATTCGATCGTAGTTGTCGTTTCCTAGAAATTGTAATACAAGAGAAAAGTACGCTGTCATTGAACCAAGTCGATCCGATAGACATAGGCGTACCGACATGGCGGACCCGTGGGAACCGAGACCGTCAGCCCATCATCAGCCTGATGCCACCGGATCGCGCTCTCGGCCCCAAGCATGCGGACGTTCGATATCCGCTTGCCGGGCATTGCCTTCTTGCCCAAGGCCCGCACGAGCAGATCCTTTTCTGGCCAGGACAGGCAGATGGCATAGACCGAACTGTCTTTTGCAGTGAATCGGATATCGACAGGACTTTGCTCCACGCCGCCGTTCTCAGCGACCGAGGGGGCTTTTGCCGTGTTGTGCTTTCTGGCGTTGGCGTGCGCTTTTTTGAAAAGAGGGCCCTCGCCATACATGCTCCAAGTCGAAGTCCCGTAGATGGCTTCCTGGTTCGTCTCCATCCACGTACCGACCTCTCGCAACCTATCAATGCTCGGCTGCGGGATGAGGCCTTCGGCCGTGGGGCCGACATTCAACAAGTAATTGCCGCCTTTGCTGACGATATCCACAAGACGGAATACAACGTCCTTGGCGTCAATCCAATTGTGGTCGTTCTGGTTGTAGCCGTAGCTCGTGTTCATCGTCCCCGGGTTTTCCCATTCAAAGCCCAACACCTTGTCCGCAATCTCGTTATCCCCCGTCGAGATATAGTCGCAATAGCGGGGAGGAATCTGGTCCGGGAAGCTACATGTCTTGATCCGGCTGTTCACGACGCACCGCGGCCGTAACTTTCGGATGTCCTGGTAAAGTTCCTCGACTTGAGCGTTGCTCTTCATGTCAATCTCATCGAACCAGAGAAGGTCTGGCCGGTAATTGATCAGGAGTTCTTCGACCTGGGGCTTCGCGAACGTCGCGAAGTATCGGTCGTAGTCCGCTTTCGTGGAATCGGGGAAATCCCAGCGATTGGTCTGTCCGTAATGGTTTCCTGGTCCCAGGGGGCGATGCCAGTCCCGGTCGATGGAGTAATAACATCCAAACCGAACATTGGACTCACGACAGGTATCGGACAATTCCCGGGTGACATCGCGCTTCAGCGGCGTAGCGTCGACAACGTTGTACTTCGTCCATTGGGACTTGAACATGCTGAAGCCATCGTGGTGTTTCGTCGTCAACACCATGTATTTCATCCCGGCCTTCTTGGCGATCATCACCCAGGCCTTGGCATCGAATTTTGCGGGATTGAATCTCCCGGCCAGCAACTCATATTCTTTTGCGGGGATTTTCTCATCGAACATGATCCATTCGGAATACCCGGTCGGGTGGACGTGGTCCTTCCATGCGCCTGCGGGAATGGAGTACAGCCCCCAATGAATGAACATTCCAAACTTAGCGTCGCGGAACCATTGCATGCGCTCATCGCGCTGCTGCTTCGTTTCCCGAATCTGCGGCACCGCCGAAAGATCGGCCGCCCGTGCCCAACTGGGCGCCAGCAGAATCGACAGCCATAACATGCATGTCTTTCTCATTCCTTTTCCTTTTCCTTTTCCAAAGCAGAAGTTCCGATCTGTTTGGCCTTTATCATAACCTTGCCCTGCTCTCACTGCTAGCTCGACGTAGGGGGTGTCGGTGCAAACTGAAGTCCGGTCGAGCCAGGTTTTGCCTTACGATCAACTGTTAACAATTGTTAACATTCCCAACTCCATGCAAAACGCGTCTGCAACCAGTTGACGCCGCCCTCACTTGCACTCCTCGGCAAAAGGGAAGTCCTATCTCACTTTCCTGTTCGAGCGATGATTAATGACGATTGGGGTACGGATGTATATGCTCTTGCCATTGGGCCTTTGATCCGAAATAATAGGCGTTATTGCCTGGGACGTTTTCAGGTGTAGAACATAAAGCCCCTGCTCTGAGAGGATCTATGATGAGAGTTTCCGGTTGGATGATGATGGCTTGGTTGTGCGTGGTTGGCGGTACTGTCGTGGCGCAAGTTGCCCAGCCGCCGGCCGCAAAGGCACCGGCTGGGCCTGCGATGGACGAGAAGACGAGCATTACCGTCAGCAGCTACGGGCTTGGCGCGAACATGGGCCAATCTCTTAAGAGCGACGGGGTGGATATCGACCTGGACTCTTTTATCCAAGGTGTCCGTGATGGCACGCAGGGGACCGAGCCGAAATACACATCCGCCCAAATCAGAACCGCCTTCAAGGCGCTCCAGGCCAAAATGCAGCAGCGCAACCAGTTGGCCGCCGACAAGAATAAGGCCGAAGGCCAGAAGTTCCTTGCCGACAACAAGACCAAGCCGGGCATGGTGACCTTGCCGAGCGGATTGCAGTACCAAACCCTTCGCGCGGGTAATGGCATCACGCCCAAGGCGAGCGACACGGTCAAGGTCCACTACGAAGGTACACTGCTCGATGGAAAGGTCTTCGACAGTTCGATTAAGCGCAAGGAACCCGCCAGCTTCCAAGTCGATGGTGTTATCCCCGGCTGGACGGAAGCCCTGCAATTGATGAAGGTCGGCGACCGCTGGAAGCTGTTCATCCCCTCGGACCTGGCCTACGGTGAACAGGGCTCAGGCAAGACAATCGGCCCCAATTCCGTGCTGATCTTCGATGTGGAACTGCTGGATATCCAACCGAGCAAATGAAGTCACCCATGTTCCCGCGTTGGATAGGGTTCGTCATTGCTGCCGCCGGCATCCTCATCGCAACCCTTCAGGGTACCGATGTGATCGGCGACCGCGGTATTGCCAATCCCCTCACGATACTCATCGTGGTCCTCGTTTTGGCGGTCGTGTTGGTAGGGTTCACATTCTTCAGTCGGGCCGCAAGGCGCTGGCGGCTGGTCGTGGGCGGCACCATCCTGGCAGCCGTGGCTACTTTCTTCGCCATTTTTCGGGTCGACAGCATCAACGGGGAGCTGTTCCCCAGGTTTGCATTCCGTGGGTCGCAGAAGCCTGACCAGCTCCTGCCGCCGGCCGAGGTCGGCCGGGGGGACACTGCGAGGCCGCTGGTGGACTTGCGGACGACGACCGACTACGACTTCCCCCAGTTTCTCGGGAAAGACCGCAATCTGCTGGTCGACAACGTGGTCCTCGCCCGCAACTGGGCCGGACGGGCCTTCAAGCCCGTCTGGCGACACGCGATTGGGGCGGGTTGGTCGTCCTTCGCCGTGGTCAACGGACATGCCGTAACGATGGAACAGCGGGGTGAACAAGAACTTGTTACCTGCTATAGCGTCCGCAGCGGCGAGTTGGAGTGGGTCAATGCGATCCAGGTCCGCTACGAGCTGATTAGCGGCGGCGTTGGTCCGCGGAGTACGCCCACGATCAATGACGGCCTGGTCTACAGCGTGGGCGCGACCGGCCGGTTGCAGTGCCTGGACGGCACGACCGGCGCGCGCCGCTGGGAAAGGAACCTGCTGGAAGACTATCACATAACAGTCGCCGACGAGAATTCCAATCTGCCCTGGGGACGGTCTGCCTCGCCGCTGGTGGTCGGCGACCTAGTGATCGTGCCGGCCGGCGGGCCCAGTGGCGGGCCTTTTGTCTCCTTGTTGGCGATGGACAAGAATACGGGCAAGACGGTATGGGAAGGCGGTGATCGGCAGATCAGCTACAGCTCGCCGGCCGTGGCCATCCTGGGTGGCGTGCGTCAGGTGCTGATCGTCGATGAAGCCCACGTCACCGGGCATGACCTGAAGAGCGGAAAGGTTCTTTGGGAGCACGCCTGGCCTGGCCACAGCAATTCCAGCGCCAGCGTGTCCCAGGCCGTTCCGGTCGCTCCCGACCGCGTCTTTCTCTCCAAGGCTTACGGCAGCGGCGCAGCGCTGTTGAAGCTCCTGCCTGGCGGCGAGGGCGGCTTCGACGCCGAAGTCGTTTGGGCGAACCCGAAAGTCATGAAGACCAAGTTCAGCAACGTGGCCGTCAAGGACGGATTTGTCTACGGTCTTTCCGACGGGGTCTTGGAATGCGTCGACCTGGCCGATGGCCGACGGAAATGGCGCGAGGGCCGGTATCCGCAGGGGCAAATCCTGCGCGTGGGTGACCTGATCTTGGTGTTGACGGAGTCGGGGGAAGTGGTGCTGGTCGAGGCGTCGCCCGAGCGGGCCAACCATGTCCTGGGGCGCTTTCAGGCCATTGAAGGCCAGACGTGGAACAATTTCGCTCTTTACGGCCCCTACCTGCTCGTTCGCAATGCCCTGGAAGCCGCCTGCTTTGAGCTGCCCCTGGAAGAACCGGTACACTTATGGCAATGAAAACAATGGAAAAGGTGTCAGGAGCCGTTTGTGCCAAGCACCCGGAGGGCCGTTCCGGCAAACGGTTCCTGACACCTTTTCCGCCCCCTGCGCCAAGGGGGTTTTGGAATAGTAAGGATTTACTAGGCCATTCACTACAGAGAATAACCACACTCATACTTGTCACCACTACCGTCGTTTTGTCTATAGGCAAGGGAAAAATAGGGATTTGCGAGGAGAAACGCAGTGTACCTAATATCGTGATTATACTTGTCGACGATCAGGGCTATGGCGACTTCTCCTGTCACGGCAATCCGGTACTCAAGACACCGAACCTTGATCGGCTGCACGACGAGGGAGTGCGGTTTTCCGATTTCCACGTTAGCCCTACCTGCTCGCCCACGCGGTGTTCCCTGATGACGGGACGGCACGAGTTCAAGTCGGGTGTGACGCACACGATCCTCGAGCGCGAACGGATGAGCCTTAAGGCGACCACGCTGGCCCAGGTACTTCGCTCATCCGGCTACACGACCGGCATCTTTGGCAAGTGGCATCTCGGCGACGAACCGGACCGTTGGCCCGACAAGCGCGGCTTCGATGAGATGTTCATTCACGGAGCGGGCGGCATCGGGCAGTCCTATCCTGGAAGTTGCGGCGATGCGCCGGGCAACACCTACTTCAGCCCGGCCATACTCCATAACGGCAAGTTTGAGAAGACCGATGGCTATTGCACCGACGTCTTTTTCCGCCAAGCGACGCGGTGGATGGAATCGGTGAAGGGGCAGCAGCCATTCTTCTGCTACATCACCACCAATGCCCCGCACGCACCGCTTCAAGTCCGACCGGAAGACGAGCGTCGTTACACCGGCAAGGTGGGGCCGAATGTGGCCAAATTCTTCGGCATGTTGGCCAATATCGACGACAACGTGGGCCGGTTATTGGCCCGGCTCGATGAGTGGGGCATCGCGCGGGAGACGCTGGTCATTCTCATGAACGACAACGGCGGCACAGTCGGCGTTCCGGTCTGGAATGCGGGCATGCGCGGCCAAAAAGGTACACCGTGGCAGGGCGGCACCCGCGCCGCTTCGTTCTGGCGCTGGCCGGGTACGCTCAAGCCAGCCGACGTCGATCGCTTGGCCGCGCACATTGATGTATTCCCCACGCTGGCCGAACTTGCCGGGGTAAAGGTTCCGCCGCAGGTTGCCGAGAAACTCGACGGCCGGAGCCTCGTGCCGTTGCTACAAAATCCCGCTGCGGCGTGGCCCGACCGCTGCCTGTATACCCATGTCGGCCGTTGGCCCAAGGGTCAGGCGGCCGCGTCGAAATATCGGCAGTGTCGTGTGCGGAACCAGCGGTACAGTCTGGTCTGCGACACGAAGGACGGCTCGAAGCGATGGGAACTGCATGACCTGAAGACCGATTACGGCGAAAAGCACAACGTCGCCGAAGAGCATCCAGAAATTGTCAAGCAATTAGAAGCAGCCTATAATGCTTGGTGGAATGAAGTTCTGCCCTGCATGGAAAATGAGAATGCGGTCGGCCCAGCGGTCAATCCGTTCAGGGAACTCTTTTGGAAGCAATTCAGCATCGAAAGATTCCCTAAAGAGACTGGTGCGATTATCCCTTCTCGACCTTTAGCACAAGAGAACTGCAAAGTCCGGGGTCTGGTCCATTTTTCGGCGAGAACGCATGAAATTCACCCGAGATCCTTCCCCGAAAAAATGGACCTGACCCCTTTGCGTTCTCAACCATGAAGCAAATACATCTCATTTTTGCCGTCTTGCTACTGGCACCGCTGGCTGCGCTCCAGGCCGCAGCCCCGACATCGCCCGCCAAGCCGAACATCGTTTACATCCTCTGCGACGACCTGGGTTACGGCGATGTCCATTGCCTCAACCCGCAGCGCGGAAAGATCGCCACGCCGCACGCGGACCAACTGGCCGCACAGGGTATGATGTTTACCGAAGCACACAGCGGTTCCTCCGTTTGCACGCCCACCCGATATGGCATTATCACGGGCCGGTATGCCTGGCGGACAAAGCTTCAATCAGGGGTGCTCGGCGGCAACAGCCCGCCGCTGATTGATGTCGGTCGGCTCACCGTGCCTAAGTTGCTGAAAGAACAAGGCTATCACACGGGTTGCATCGGCAAATGGCACCTCGGCATGACGCTGCCCGACGCCAAGCAACTCGCCAAACCAATCCAAAACGGCCCAAACACGCGCGGGTTCGACTTTTATTACGGCATTAGTGCCTCGCTGGACATGCCACCCTATGCGTTCATCGAGAACGACCGCTACACCGAGGCACCGACTGCCACGAAGCAGTGGATCCGCAAAGGCCCCGCTGCGCCAGGCTTTGAAGCGGTGGACGTGTTGCCCACGCTCACTCGCAAAGCCGTCGAGTATATCGACCGGCACGCCGCAGAGAAGAAACCGTTCTTCCTCTACTTTGCGCTCGCCTCGCCGCACACCCCCATCGTCCCCACGAAGCCGTGGCAGGGGAAATCCGGCCTTGGTGCCTATGGTGATTTCGTCATGGAAACCGACTGGGCGCTCGGGAAGCTCATGGAAGCGATCGACAAAGCGGGCATCGCGGACAACACGCTCGTCATTTTCACCAGCGATAACGGTTGCTCACCGGCGGCCGGCGTGGACAAACTCGAAAAACAGGGGCATTTCCCCAGTGCTGACCGGCGTGGCTATAAGTCCGACATCTGGGATGGCGGCCACCACATCCCCTTCATTGCCCGTTGGCCCGGCGTCGTCAAGCCCGGCAGTACGTGTAGCCAACTCACCTGTCTTACGGATTTGATGGCGACCTGCGCCGATATCGCAGGTATGAAGTTGCCGGACAATGCGGGTGAAGACAGCGTAAGCATCCTGCCGCTCTTCAAGGGGCAAGATCGACCGGTGCGGGAAGCCGTCGTGCATCATTCAATCAATGGCATGTTTGGGCTGCGCCAGGGCAACAATAAACTCATCTTTGGTGCCGGCTCCGGCGGTTGGGGCAAAGGCGTGCGCGACGACGGCCCCATCCAGCTTTACGACATGGCGCACGATGTGAGTGAACGCCGGAACCGGCAGGCCGCCGCCAAAGCCGACTTTGCCCAGATGACGCAACTGATGGAGAAGTACATTACCGAAGGCCGCAGTACTCCCGGCCAACCACAAAAGAATGACGCAACCATCAACCTATGGAAACAAGGGCGGCCTGCCGATCACCCAGGTGGTCCAGATTGAAAGACGTTCAGATTATTCCGGTCAATTCGTTGGAGATGAACTGACGATGCCACAAGATATGGAGCATTATCTTCCAAAACTGTGTTGTATAATGAAGTGTCAGCCACGAAGGTCGCAGAGGAGGCCAAGGGCGTTGCGGCCTGAATTTTCTCCGAGGGCTGGGGGGTGGCTCGTACCAAAAGGCAAGGGAGGTTCCTGGCATGCCGGTTTTAATGAAGGAAACATGTTTGTTTCCGGAAACGCTCTTAGAATCGCCCGATTCACTAGCGGTCGACAGTCAGTGGATGGTGTTATACACCAAACCTCGGCAGGAGAAGTCATTGGCGCGGGATCTCTTGTGTCGAATGGTCCCCTTCTATTTGCCACTGGTCAAAAAGACGCTACAGTATAGTCGGCGGCGGATAGCATCATTTGCACCGCTTTTTGACGGCTATTTGTTCATGTTTGGCGCAGAGCAACAGCGCATGACGTCGCTGGCAACCAATCGGGTTGTGCGGATTTTGCCGGTAAACGACGGCGAGCGACTGATTGCCGATCTTCGCCAGATTGAGCGATTGATCGAGGCCAATGTCCCTCTGACCATGGAAAGCCGCCTCCAGGCAGGAAGGAAGGTGCGAGTCCGCAACGGATCGTTTGCGGGCGTCGAAGGGGTGATTCTGCGGCGGCGCGGTAAAACCCGACTTCTGGTGAGCATCAACTTCTTGCAACAGGGTGCTTCGGTCGAAATCGAAGATTTCTGCTTGGAACCGCTCGATTGAGCGGTTAATCTTCTGGCCACTCATATAGAAGTTGATCGAATTTCCTACCGTTCATTTCCGCCAACTCTACTGCTCGCGGTTGAGACTGACACAAACCCGAAGCGCGAGCGAGGTTGTTAAGTTGTTGCCTCGCTTGCGCTTCGGGTTGGCATGGATTGGGACAATCTCAACCGCGGACAGCATATCTCCTAAATTCCCCGACCGCATGGCTCATCCTTCGCGTACGTACAATGCCCTTGACCTCTCGCAGGCGTCTTGGTATTTTCACCCTCTAGTTTGGGGAGAATCTACTTATCCTGGGGCTTGCATCCGGATGGAAATAGCTGGCTCTTTCGTCGATATTCATTGTCATCTGCTTCCTGGCCTGGACGACGGTCCCACGACCTGGTCGGAATCGGTTTTGATGGCCGAGATGGCAGTCGCTGACGGGGTTTCCACGATCGTGGCGACGCCGCACCAACTAGGAAACAACGCCGGCAACCGCGGCGCCTTGATCCACCCGAAGGTCGCCCAGCTTCAGGAATTACTCGACGAGCGGAAGGCCCACCGCCCAGTTTTTCGGTAGCTCAAGGACGCGAACATCCACGGTGAACTCCCTCGTTTCACGGTCCGCCTGCCGCCCCAACCGCGTCACTTCACCGCGATAGGCGTGATCAGGCTCCGAGCGAAACACAACTCGCACAGGCTGCCCGATGGCAACACGGGACATCTCGGTCTCATCGACCCAGGCGGTGATCCACAATTCCTTGGTCGAAATGAGACTCAGGACGGCGCTTCCCGGAACGGCGATGTCGCCGGGATTGCGTTGCCGCTGGACAATCAGCCCGTCAGAAGGGGCAACGATCTCGGTATCGCCCAGCAGCGCCTTCCGATAAGCAAGACTCGTTTCCGCGGCGAGCAACTGTTTGCGGCCTTCCACGAGTGCGGCCTCGGTGCGGGCGACCCCGGCCTGAGCGACCTTCCAGTCGGCGGTGATCTTGTCCAGGTCGGACTGACTGATGGCCCTGGTCGGGAGAAGGGACAGACCTCGTTTGTGATCGGCCGTGGTCTGTTCCAAGACTGCGAAAGCCTGGCCTCGATCCGATTGCAGTCGATCCAGCGAGGCCTGCGAGACCACAACCGACGCTTGCGCGATTTCGACCTGCGGCTTCATGTCCACATCGTCGAGCCTGACCAGCAGCTTCCCTGCCGTCACCCGGTCCCCCATGTCCACCAAGACCTCCTGAATGCGGCCCGATATTCTGGGACTGATGGTGGACTTAAAATGAGCCTCCAGCGTCCCCGTGCCCATCACTTCGGCGAC
>JANXQG010000096.1 GCA_025356915.1 Planctomycetota bacterium
CAAACGCCTGTCATTTATCTAAATGCGGGGGCTGAGATCGGGGGCTGAAAAATCCGGGATTGTGCCGTGTAAAGCCGGCCCAACCGCCGAGATCTTTCCGAACGCCGACATCGTGGGCAACCAGCGATTCCTGAGTTGCTATTCCTCAATTTTCATTTTGCAATTCTCCCTCACGCGCCAAACTTTCCTAACCGATCGGCATGCGCTAGCAGCAGGGGCATAAGATACATCGCCTGGAACTGCCCCAGGCCGCCCTTTAGACACTCGGTTTCGCCGAACGACTGGCATGCGTCGGTGCGGACGTTCTGGCCGGCGATCAGCACGGGCACGGCGTGCCAACTGTGCCCCTTCATCTTGGCCGGGGTGCTATGATCGCCCGTCACGGCTAACACGGTCGGATTGAGGGCCATCACGCGGGGCACGACGGCGTCGAACTGCTCGATCATCTTCGCCTTCTCGGCAAAGTTGCCGTCCTCGCCGCGGCTGTCGGTGTACTTGAAGTGTACGAAGAAGAAGTCGTAGTCGTTCCACGCTTTTGCCAGAACGTCGATCTCTTCAGCCAGCGTCGTCGGTTTGCCCACCAGGTCCATGCCGACCAATTGGGCCAAACCCTTGTACATCGGATAGACGGCGATGGCAGCGGCCTTCAGCCCGTAAACGTCTTCATAGCTCGGCAGGGCAGGCGCCTTGGCGAAACCACGCAACGTCAGGCCGTTGGCCTTGGGTTGGCCCTTGAGCAACTTCTCGGCCTGCGCGACGAACTGTTTGGCGATCTCGGCCGTCTTTTGGCTCTCGGCATTGTGGGCATGGGGATCCAGCGGCGGCACGCCGGTCTTCTGCGGATCGGTGTCGGCCACACTGCCGCCGAGGCCCTCGCCGCGGAAGATGACGCAGAAACGATGCTCCTTAACCGGCTCGACAAAGATCTCGATGCCAGAGATTTTTATTTCACGAAGTTTAATTGCCAGCGGGGCACTCTCCTCGCTCGGAATTCGGCCGGCGCGGCGGTCAGTTATGTTGCCGGCCGCATCGAGCGTAACAAAATTGCAACGCACGGCAACGTCCTTAGGCCCGAGATTAAAGCCGACGCCGGTCGCCTCCAAGGCTCCACGGCCAATGAGAAACTTGAGGGGGTCGTAACCGAACAGGCCCAAGTGCCCTGGGCCGCTGCCTGGGGTAATGCCTGGCAAAATGGGAATCGAGTTACCCAGAGTGCCGATTTTCGCCAAAGCGTCCAGGTTGGGTGTCTTGGCGGCCTCCAGTTCAGTTGGTCCACCCGGCTCCAACGGCAGTCCCCCCAGGCCGTCGGCCACCAGGAGCACGATTTTGGAGTCGTTCTTGATCTTTAGTTCGCGAACTAATTGCTGGATTTCCATGCCAGGATTCCTCAAATTGTTGGGAGTGAGAGATTTAATTCCCCCATTGATAGCGAAAATTGCCGCAAAGACAAGTGGGGTCGGGGAACACAGATATGGAAGCCACGCAATTTTTCGTGTAGAATTCCTCGATGTCATTAATAACCTAGAGGATTCCATGAGCAATTCATCCATTTCCCCCATCGTTTACGATTACTCGGCAATCATCCAGTTGGAGACGGCCTCACCGCTGGTGCGGCAGTTTGGGCTTACCAGGGCCGACTTGGATTGGGCCGCCGCAGGGTTACTCGCCGCGCGGCGGGATGTGCTAGAAGACTTGGTGCTTTTCCAGAAAGGTGGGCCGGTGCCTGCCGAGAAGGAGCCGTTGGACGCCGCCTTCATGGGCCTGCCGGAGCGGTTTCTGGGACGCGACCGCGCAGTGTTGGATGACATCCTCGCCACGGCCGATCGGCTGGCCGGCGAAGTTGATCGCGTGGTCGTGCTGGGTATCGGCGGTTCGTACATGGGTACACGAGCGATCATGGAGGCCTGTTGCCATCCCTGCCACAATGAGCTTTCCCGCGAGGCCCGCAAGGGGCGGCCGCGGATCTATTTTGAAGGCAACAATGTCGATAACGATGCCGTGGCTGGATTGCTCGACGTGCTGGCCGCCGACGACCGTTGGGCGATCGTGGTCATCAGCAAGAGTGGCGGCACGCTGGAGACAGCGGTCGGTTTTCGGATCTTTCTCGACGCTCTGAAGAAGTCATGCGGTGGCGATGAAGAGAAGTTCCGCCGTCGCATCGTGCCCATCACAGGGGAGAAAGGCCGGCTGCGTGATTTGTCCAAGGCCCTGGGGTGCCCGAATGTGTTTCCGATTCACGACGGCGTGGGTGGGCGGTTCTCGGTACTCGATCCGGTCGGGCTGTTCCCCGCAGCGGTGATGGGGCTGGATGTGGTGAAGCTATTGGAAGGCGCGGCCGCCATGAACGACCGTTTTCGGACTGCTGCGCCGGGCGCAAACCCAGTGCTGGACTATGTTGCCGTTTCGCGCCTGATGGAGGTCCGCCGCGGCGCGACGATCCGTGTGCTTTCCACTTGGGGCAAGCGGTTGGAGGCCGTTGGTCTCTGGTACGATCAGCTTCTGGCCGAGAGTCTCGGCAAGGACAACCAGGGAACGACGCCATTGACGGTGGTTAATACCCGCGACTTGCATTCCCGTGGTCAGCAGCACCAGGAAGGCCGCCGCGACAAGCTGATCACCAACTTGATCGTCGAGCAGTCCAACCGGCCGCCGTTAACCATCGAGAAATCACCCTTGGACCAGGACAAGCTCAACGAGTTGGCCGGCAAGACGCTGCCCGACATTCTTCGCGCCGCGCTCGCGGGTACGAACCAAGCCTACGCCGAGGACCACCGGCCGACTACCGACCTGCGTCTGCCGCGATTGGACGAATCGACGCTCGGGCAAGTATTCCAGATGTTCATGCTTACCACGATTGTCGAGGGTCGGCTGATCGGCATCAACCCTTACGGGCAGCCGGGAGTGGAGGGGTATAAGAAGAATATGAACGCGATTTTGCGGGCGAAGGGATAGCCAAATCAATCGAGGCCAAGGTCTTCGACAAAGCGTAGAGTTGTCCAACGGTGTAAAATGTGGCAGCATCTTCGTCCCTTATTGAGAAGCTGAACGTCTCCTCAACTTCCATGACCAACTCAATGCCGTCCAGACCCATGGTTTACCTCCTGGCTATAGCTCGGTCTTCCTGACCTGCGGAATTTTTGTCATTCGTCATTCGTCATTTTTATGCCGTAATCCCCTTCGTCAGCGCCATGAACGCCGTCTCCAGGTTGATCTCGTCCTCCTTGAACAACGTCAGCTTGTGGCCCGCTTGGATCAAGAGCGTGGGGAGGTCGCTGTAGTCGGTCACGCCTTCACCGAGCGTGACCAGCAAGTGACCTGGGTGGACTTCGATCTTCTCCAAGAGATTGCTCTGCTCCAAGACCTTGCCGGCCGTGTCGAGATCGCCCTGCACGCCAATCTGCAAAACCGTTCGAGGACGGACCAGACGCATCACGTCCGGCACATTGTCGCTGACCAGCAGCACTCCCTTTTCGATCATGCCAACCTTGTTGCAGACATCGGACAACTCGGGCAGGATATGACTGGAAACCATGATCGTCTTGCCCATCTTGCGAAGCTCCTTGAGCAGGCTGCGGATTTCAATCCGAGCGCGAGGGTCCAAACCGCTGGCCGGCTCGTCCAGAATCAGAACCTTGGGGTCGTGCAAAAGCACGCGGGCTAGGCCGAGCCGCTGCGTCATGCCGCGGGAAAGGCTGGTGACGAAGGCATCGCGCTTATAGCCCAAATCGACCAGATCGAGCACCTCGTTGCATATCTTCTTCCGACCATGGCCCTTGATGCGGTAGGCCGCAGCGAAAAACTCGAGGTATTCGATGACCTTCATGTCGTCATAGACGCCGAAGAAGTCGGGCATGTAGCCGATGATCCGCCGGATTTCCTTGGGATGCGTGTAGATCGAGTAGCCACAGACGCTCGCCTCACCCCAGGTCGGCTGTAGGAGCGTGGCTAAGATTCGCATCGTCGTCGTCTTGCCGGAACCGTTGGGGCCGATGTAGCCGAAGAGGTCGCCCTCTTCGAGCTCCAGGGTCAGGTTGTCCAATGCGTGTAATTCGCCGTAGACTTTGGTCAGGTCTTGAGTTTTGATCATGGGAAGAGGCAAGGTTCAAGGTTCAAGGAACAAGGCTCAAGGTTCAAGGGAAATGCCGTTTTGTGCTTTTCATTGTTCATTGAACCTTGAGCCTTGTTCATGGTCAGTTAGCGGCACCGGCCGGGGTGACGGGGAGGATGAAGCGGTAGATGGTGGTGTGGCGGTCCAGGGCATTGCCCAGCGGCTGGCGACTATCAAATTCACCTGGCTTAGGCACGGGGCCGCGGAGCAAGTCGCCACCGCGGCAGGAACCGTCTTGCGGCGGCATGGCTACCAATATCGCGCGACCGTTCTTGAGTAAACCACTGAGATCCGCGAACCCTTGATAGTCGTTGGCCATGCTGGTGTGCTTCCGCCCGCCGGCAGCGTCGTAGAACATCATGTTCTGTAACACGTAAGCCATGTCGCGACTGCTGCGGTCGTAAGGGCCTTTTTCCGCTTTCGTGGTCGGGCTTTCCGCGAAGTCCAGCGGCGCGCCGCTCATGAAGGTATTCAAGCTGATTCGCCGCGTGGTCGAGCCGATCTCGACCGACTCGCCGGGCCGAAGCTCGCCGATCGCGTAGGCCCAACCGTCGTAAGCTAGGAAACAGTGAGACAGCGCGATGCCGCCTTTGTATTGTGGATCGCTCCCTTTCAAGCGGTTGGTGATTGTGCCGGAAAGTTGCTTCTCGTCATCCTTGAGCGATAGATCCAGCCCCAAATCGAGGGAGTGCCCCAGCCAGCGGTGTGTAAAACTCTTGGATGCCCAGACCTGAATCGGCGCGCCGCGGATCGCGTCCAGCGACGAAGCAATGGAGTAGCCCTGGCTCCAGAGCGGCGCGGAGTTTTGCGTGTCTCGGCTATACATGCCGTTGAATTCATTACCCGCTTTGCCCAACCATGCCAACGATGCACTGGTATCCGTGGGAGGTTGGCCGTCGGGCAAGCGGGGCCGCATGGAGAGGTCGAACGATTCACCCCGCGGACTGAAGATGCTGAACCAACTGGCACCGCGGGCTGTACCCTCGGCGTCGATATCGACCAGATCAATCTGGCTGACCCGCAGTTGGTCGCCTTTCAACCAATAGGCGGCCAGATATGCCCCGACGGCAAAGAGAACAACGATCGTCGGAAAGGTGATCCAGGTCCATTGCATGCCGCGGCCCAGGCGACGGAGCAGGAAGTAGTCGCCCGGTCCAATCAAAAGAATGTAGACAATCACCAGCAGGGCCACCACGAAAAACGGCACGAGATGCACGTCACGAGGCAGATCCAGTGCACTGCGCAACTGGCCGGCCAAGTCGTTGTAACCGTAATTCTGCACGGGATCGTCCGCCGCGCCAGCCTGCTCATTGACGGGCAGATTGAGAATCGCGGCGATCAGCAGCGAGCGATCAGTCCAGTCGCGGATTGGCCCGCGATCGAGATCCGTGGCCACGAAGACTACCTGGCCCAGCCCCTGCGGCTTGCGGATCACCAGCGGTAGGTCGGCCTCACGGGCGACAATCTTCCCTTGCACTTCCGTGAGTTTGGCCGTGAGCAGCTCCACTTTCTCG
>JANXQG010000104.1 GCA_025356915.1 Planctomycetota bacterium
GTACCTTCCCTCCGCAGTGAGCCCGACCGTCCTCGTCGAGAATAACCGCACCGCATTCGAGCAGATGGCGTCGCTCCGCCTGGTAGAACTCGGGATCCCACCCGTGCCGACCGTTCTCGGTATGCTTACCATCGGCAAACAGCCTACTAGGCACCTACCCATGGCGTACATCTCCTTCGTTCGCGTCGACGGCTTCAAGCTGGCGTCGGAGGTCATCTCCGCGCACGAGATCCAAGGCCCACTGCCACGGCTTATGTCCCAGATCGACGAACTGCTCCGTCTGCACATCATGACCCGCATCGACATCACCTCGGCTGACACCGAACGGCAACACCCCGACTATCCGTTGCCCGCCCTACAGCAGATTGTTCGCAATGCCGTCATGCACCGCAGCTACGAAGATACCAACGCCCCGGTGCGGCTCTACTGGTACGCCGACCGCATCGAGATCATCAGCCCTGGCGGCCCATTCGGCATGGTCACGGCTGACAACTTCGGTGCCCCTGGCATCAATGACTACCGCAACCCACACCTAGCCGAAGCGATGCGCACGCTCGGCTACGCCCAGCACTTTGGCGTCGGCATCCAGATCGCGCGTGACGCACTGGCCCGCAACGGCAACCCGTCGCCCGAGTTTCGCGTCGAACCGCGTACGGTCATCGCCACCATCCGCCGTATCGCGTCGAACAACCATGACCGACTTCCCCCGGCTCCTTGAATTGGCCGTGGGAGCCACGGTTTAAGGCTAGGGATGGTGCCGCAGCCGTTCTAATTCGGCCTTGAGCGGAAGCCAATAGGCGCGGTCCACTTCGCGGATGGCCTTCTCTTCTTCCATCAATGCCGTTGCAAGTTCGGCATCATTCCCCTGTAATGCAAACGACAACAGCGGACGCTCTTCAAGCAGGGCTGTAACCGTTGGGCGATCCTGGCGAGCGAGATCCAAAAGCATGGAAACGGTGCGAGACTCCCGCAGCCAGAATGCGATCTGCGCAGGCTGCGGATTCTCCCGATTTCTGAAGAAGTGCGATTCCACAAGCCGCCGCAACATTGGCCAGTCTTTGTCTCGCTGCGTCTTCTTGGCACACACAAGATCCGGCAAAGAAAACAACTCGATGCGCATTCCAGCATCGTAGTCCAAGGTGGTTCGCCGCTGCCAGAGTTCCGAAAAGGGAGCCACGCCACGCATAACCGACATTACGTCGACGCGCACCCCGGCAGCATCCGAGTGTCGGCAACGGAAATGCACCGCATGGCCCCTCAAGAGATACTTTGCTTCAAACGGCGGTACGGCAATTGGCTCCGCTTGCAACCGATCGAGGGCAACGGTCAACTGACGCAAGTTGTCAGCTTCCGACAAGACGGCGATATCCGTATCGCGGCTAAACTCCGCTGCGCCGTAAAGAACGCATGCCTGCCCCCCCATCAGCAGGTACAGAACCTCGCTCTGGTTCAATTCCGAAAGGACTTTGAGAATCGGGTTCGGGGTCAAGCAAGCCTCCTATTTGCAAGAAAAAATCCCAGAGCTTCTCGCTTTCCCGCCAGCGTTCTTGCGGTGTAAGGCGATACCACTCCAGCCACTCATCTTCCAAGCCGGATGTATTTCCGATTTCAATTTGCCCTGCGTCAGACATATTCAGTTTGCCCCCCAGGATCGCCGGCCCTCCGCTTTGATCTCATCGGCAAACAGGCCCGGCGTGACGTAGCGGTCCTCATCATTTTCCCGCACCCTGAATCTGCTTCTCCACCCATGTCTCATCCTTCTGATACCGCTTTGCCCGCAAGAGGACGACCGGGTCCTTGCTCAGGGCAATCACCTTGTCGAGTGCCGTGTTGAACTCGGCCTTGTTCGGCTGTCGCAGAACCTTGTGATGGGCCAACTCGACGACCGTTTGACAAGCCAACTGGGTAAACTCGGGCTGATCCATATACGGGGCCACGAATCGCAGGGTTTCGAGCGAGCGGATCGCCCTGGCCCGCTTCAGAATCTGGGCCTTCTGCTCGTTGCTGGAGGCCAATTCCATCGCCTTCTTGAGCATTGCCAATCGCTGGGTATCCGGCCGCTTGTCAGGCAGCGGGGCCACCCGAATCAATGCATCGAGAACCATCTTGCGACCGGCCGGATTCTTGGCAGCCAGGACAAATTCGACCAATCGCGGTGCAACACTGCCATCAGGCCAGTTGCAAAGCGCCCGGAGGGCCGCCAAGCTACGCGTTTCATCTTTGTCGGTCAATGCCTCTTCGATGACTGCCAGAGCTGGTTTGCCGCCGATCCGACCGAGCACCGGGAGCAACGTCGTTTTTTCCGTTTCGCTCAGGCCGGACATCACTTTCAAGAGCGGAACGGCTCGCAGGTCAATCTCGGGATTCCGCTGTGCAATGAACATCAATGCCTTTTCAGCCTCATCGCGGGCGGCAACGTCCTTGGCATCGAGGATCAAGTGGGCCAGTTTGGCGACCAACTCGGGGCCGGCCAATTGGCCCAATGCTTCCAATGCCGCGACTCGCACGCCGGCATCGGCATCCTTGGCCGCGTCCAGCAGCGCGGGCACGGTGTCGATGGCGTGTCGGGCGACAAGCAGTTTCAATAGCTTGACTCGCTGGGCCGGTACGGCATTTTTTATCTCGGCGCACAAAGCCGCGTTGATGCCCTCGCCATGCAGCCGAGTAATGGCGGCAACGGCATCCTTCTCGCCATTCGCTTCGCCCAACAGTTTCGTCAACCGCGATACGTCGTCCTTATCGCCCAAGGCACCTAGGGCACGGATCGCCGCCCCACGAACCTCGGCCTGGGAGTTGTTCAACAGATCGAGTACTGCCGGCCTGGCTGCCACATCGCCCCGTTCGGCCAACGCACCGAGCAGACCAACCTGGGCCTCTGGGACCAGTTTGGGCAACAACCCCGCAAAGCGACGTGTCGCCTCGGGGCCTTTCACTTCATCGCGGACCTGTTCCAGGCCAATAGCGCGAATGTCCTTGTCTTTATCGCAGACGAGGCTACTCACCGTCTGTACGAGATCGTCAGCCGCATGAGCAGGGAGGGAAACCTGCAATCCGAAGACCAGCAGGAAGGCAATCGAAAATGCTACGAGCAAGGAAGGGCGGATCATGTTTGGGGGCTCGGGGTTGGGGATTAGGGGCTGGGGGCTGGGGGCAGAGGACGGAATACTGAGAGGCTATCCGAAAAAAATAGGGTGGAACGAGCGCAGCGAACCCCTCCAATATTCCAGCAATTCCTCATGGTGGGGCTCGTTTCACTCGTCCCACCCTACTACTATTACTGCCCCTCTCCCAAAAGGGAGAGGGACAGTTTTCGACGGTCTCTTACTCTTTCTTTCCGCTGGCCAGCAACAGTCCACGGGTTGCGGCAAGGCGGACGCTCTTTTCCGGACTGGCAATCAGCGACTTGTAGACGGCCAAAGCTCCGGCCTTGTCACCGGCAGTCAGCAGGCACTCGCCAGCGGTCAGTTGGGCGTCAGCCACCCGGAGCTTGACAGGGTCTGACGCCGGTTTGGCATCTTGCAATGCCTTGGCCGACTCAACGCTGCCGATGTCACCCAGGGCCGTGGCTGCGGCAACGGCGATCGACTCATCGCTATCGCCCACCAAGGCAGCGAGATCCGCAATACTCTCGGCGGCGCGGCGAACGCCCAACGAGCCGATCACGCCAGCCTTCTGCGTGCCGCTCGTCTTGGCCAGGGAATCGCGCAGGGCCTTGGCGGCTTCTGGCGCGGGGATACGCTCCAGGGCATAGCGGGCCATGTGCGAAAGATCCTTATCGGGCAGCAATGCGGCCAGTGCCGATACCGATTCGGCGGTACCGATGATCGCCAACTTGCGGCCGACGTAATCCTTGGCTGCGCGGGAAGCCCCGGTGGAAAGCACTGCGGCCAGCTTGGTTTCTAATTCCTTGCGCGCAGCCGCGTCGCCGTGGGTGGCCGGCAATGCGTCTTCAATCGGGCCAAGCAATGCGCGAAACTTATTGTTGTCCACGCCCCAATCGAAAGTCTTGAGGGACTCAAAAGCCTTGTCAATCGCGGCCTTGTCCAAGGCAGGCTTGTCTTCCGCCACGGCCGCAGCCGCACCCAGAACGGTAGCGGCGGCAGCCACGGCAGATCGAGTAATGGTCTGATATTGCATTGTTTATATCTTTCTTTTGGTTGAGTCTTGTTTGAGTTACAGCGTCCACGGCTCGCGGCGAGCACGATCGACCAGACGGTTGGCTTCCTCGTCGCCGGGGAATTCATTCTTCACGCCGTCCCATTTCAGCGACCGCTTCAATTGATATGCGATGGCACCCAGGTGCGCCACGGAGATGGAGTGCGTAGCCAATTCGATATCGCGGAATGGCTTCTCGCGGGTCTTGACGCACTCGATGAAGTCGCCATGGATGCCGCCATTGCCCTTATAGCTAGGCACGGGCTTGGGTGCCCGTTTCTCGCCGGGAGTGCCCACAATCTGAAGGTGTTTCATGCCGGGATGGTTGTGATACAAGAAGATGCCATTGGGATAACGGAAGCCGACGTACTCGCGGCCTTTTTCGTTGTGATACTCAACTACCTCAGGCTCGAACTCGCGGCAGTCGATGGCGAAGATCGCGCCACCAAAGTGGTGCGCGCCCCAGTCGGTCAGGCCGCCGCCGGAATAATCGGAGAACGACCGCCAGCAGGTGCCATTGATGTTGTAGCTTCCGCTGCAACGATAGGGATGAAAGGGAGCCCAAGGCGCGGGACCAAGCCACATGTCCCAATCCATCCCCTGCGGAATCGCTTCGCTGCCCAGGTAGCACGACTGCGCGAGTGGTCCAAAACTGACGTTGATCGACTTGATCGGTCCCAGTTCGCCACTCCAGCACGGATTCACTTGCCTCCGATAATCTTCCAGCACCCGCTGGCTACCGCCAGAGACAACGCGGCTATAACGCCGTGCCGCCGCAACCATCAAGGGGCCTTCGCGAAGGGTCTTGGTCTCGGGCTTCTGGCAATAGACGTCCTTGCCGTGGCGGCAGGCATCGATCACAACGAGCGCATGCCAATGGTCGGGCGTGGCAATGTGGACCGCGTCGATATCGGTGCGGGCCAGCAGTTCGCGGAAGTCGTTGTAAGTTTTGCAATCGTTGTTGTGGTACCGGCCGTTGGCGCGATCGCGTGCAGCGTTGCGGTGTTGCGTGTTCACATCACAAACTGCAACATACTGCACATCGCCGCGACCGAGGAAAGCCCCTTGGTCGCCGGAACCTTGATTTCCGATTCCGATACCGCCCATCACGATCCGCGCGCTAGGCGCCGGACGGTCGCCGGCCCCGAGGGCCGAGCCGGGAATAAGGTAAGGGCAGGCTGCCGCTGTTGCGACCGCTGCCTTGAGAAAGTCTCGCCGATTGGCACGTTGTTTCATGGAATGCACTTCCTTTCTTGAAGCACGGCAGAATCAGCCGGCAACGCGATGTGCGCGACGGGCAGATACAACCAGGTTTGCCGAACGTCCGTCGGAGGGCAACGCCGAACAAAACAGCGTCGTGGCGACATTCGGATAGGCTATAGAATAGACAGGGAATGGGGAAATGTCAATTATCACCGTAGTAATTCCACAACCCCAACCGCCAGTAATCCCAAGCTGACGACCGCATTAACATGGAAAAAAGCCCTGTTCACACGACTTAAATCATCGGGCCGCACGAGCCAATGCTCGTAAACCAGCAGCAACCCGATCGCGGCCACGCCCGTCAGATAGATGGCACCGAACAGCGGATAAGTCCAGGGAAGAACGGCCAAGAGCACGAGCATGCCAAAATGGCAGACAGCCGCCAGACGCAAGGCACCGGCGACACCCAGTCGGGCCGGAATGCTATGCAGGCGCATCGAGACGTCGAATGCGTAGTCCTGGCAGGCGTAAATCATGTCAAAACCTGCCACCCAGAGTGCAACGGCCGTACTGAGCACCAGGGGCGGCCAGGTCAATTCGGCCCGCAACACGACCCAGGCCGCCGACGGTGCCATGGCCAGGGCAATTCCCAGCCAAACGTGCGCCAGCAGCGTAAACCGCTTTGCGTAGCTATAGCCACAGAGGAATAGCAATACCGGCAGCGATGCGGCCAGCGGGAGCCAGTTCGGCAGAAAAAGCAGCGCGCCCAGCACAAACCCCAGTGAACAAATGATCGTGAATATCCCTACCCCGCCCACGCTCAGTATGCCGCTAGGCAGGTGCCGCATCTTGGTCCGCGGATTCAGTGCGTCGATCTGCCGGTCGGCCAGGCGATTGAAGGCCATCGCCGCACTGCGGGCGGCTACCATGCAGACGAGGATGCCAACGAGATCGCGCCAGCGGAACAGTACCGGCGGAGTGCTCCGCGCGTTTAGCCCCCAGGCCATCGCGGCTGCCAGCAAGGCGAATGGCAGCGCAAAAAGCGTGTGGCTGAAGCGGATCATTTCCAGGATGTGGCGAAGTTGGCGGAACTTCACTCCGATCCTCCCCAGCGATGGATCAGCGAATTGCGAATGCCGAGCTGATCGAGAATCCGCGAGACGACGAAATCGATCAGGTCTTGGATGGTCTTCACGCCATGATAGAAGCCGGGCATGGCGGGCAGGATCACCGCGCCATATTCCGTGGCACGCTTCATGTTTTCCAGCACGGTCATCGAAAGCGGCGACTCCCGCGGCACGACAATCAACTTGCGCCGCTCCTTGAAGTGGACCTCAGCCGTGCGGTGAATCAGGTTTGCGCTGGTGCCGTGGACGATTGCGCTCAGCGTACCGCTCGAACAAGGACAGATCACCATGCCGTCGGTTAAAAAAGAGCCGCTGGCGATCGCGCCCATGTAGTCGCGATAGTGGTAGTAGATCAGCTTGCCTTCCTCCCCTGTGCCGGCGGAAAGAACATTGCTTTCATCACTGGAAATGCCCGACATGGCACGAAGAATTTGCAACTTCCGATCCTTGGGCCTGGAGCCAATGTCCAACATCAACATGGAGGGCGAGAAGTTGTCCAGATCGACGGAGATGTCCAACTCCTGCCTGAAGACGGTTTGGGCGGCCGGGCTGATGATCAGGTGGATGTCGCAGCCGGCGGCGTGGAGAACTTCCAAGAGCCGCGTGGCATAAACGATACCGCTGGCCCCGGTGATGGCAACGACGATGTTTCGCTTCATGATGTCAGAACCTACTTACAGCCCACGTAGAGCGTGGCGATGCCCAAAGTAAAACGATGATACTCGACCTGTGCCAATCCAGCAGCCCGCATCCGCTCGGCTAGCTCCTCGCCCTGCGGAAACTGGCTGACGCTAGCCGGAAGGTAATTATAAGCTGACTGATGATTCCGGGCCAAGGCCTGCCCGATCCGTGGCAGCACACGCTGAAAATACCAACGATAAAGCGGGCCGAGCGGCCAGCGCGTCGGCGTGGAAAATTCCAGCACGGCCACGCTTCCGCCGGGGCGGCAAACTCGGGCCATCTCCCGCAGACCGCAGTCCGTGTCGCTGACATTCCGCAGCCCAAAAGCGACGCAAACGATCTGAAATTGGTCGTCGGGGAAGGGCAACTGCTCAGTGTCGGCCTCGATCCAGGAAATATGCTTTTCGGCCCCGGCGCGACACCCCTTCTGATTGGCCAGTTCGAGCATGGGTTGACAGAAATCGGTTCCCACGATTTGGGCCTTGCGGCCGCTCGACTTCCAATAAGCCAGGGCCAGATCGCCCGTGCCGGTGCAAACATCGAGAATCGGCCCTCCATCCGGCTCGAACGGCACTAGGCGAACAGTTTTCCGCCGCCAAGCAAGATCGATACCCAAGGAAAGCACGTGGTTCAGTAGATCGTACCGCGGGGCGATCTCACCGAACATTTGACGCACGCGGTCAGAGGATTTATCGAGTTGCATAAGGTCGGTACGTCAGGCTTTCCAGGCAGACTCGAGCGCGAATTAGCGGAAGTGGATATTCAGTATAACCTTTGTGAGAGTTCAAGCCATTGGTCCCATTGTTACGCTCTGTCGGCGGCTGTGTTATAATTAGGTTGTGGTGCTTTGCTCATCCTCAATAAGGCGAACACGATGAATGCAGAAACCGTTCGGGAATTTATTACGCGACAGCCATTCCAGCCGTTTCAAGTACATTTATCGAATGGCGAAGTCCATCAGATTCCCCATCCTGAATTTGCCATGCTTCTCAAATCCACATTGGTCATCGGCGACCCGGATTCAGACCGGGTGATTTGCTGCGCTTTGCTCCACATCGCCAGCATTGAACGGACGCCAGCTACGCAACACGCGTAATATCGAAAAAATCGGAATCCGGATCAACTAGTCGACACATTACCAGTTGTCGACGAAATGAAACAAAGCGGCCAATGTGCGGTGCGGCATGGGGAGTATTGCAACTACGGCTCGATCAGGTAGGCTTGGCCGTCGAGGTTGATCATCACGGCTTCATCCATGGCCAGGTATTGCGACATGGAGCGGCCATAGCGGTTCGCCAGGGCAAAATAGTCCTTGCTGAACTGCTTGACCTTACGGGCGTTCTGCTGCTGCGTCGGCGTCACCTGGGAATCAACCCACTGGTTCTGGCGTCGATAGAAGGTGCGATTGCCGATATTGCGAACGGAAGCCTGGGCTTGGTCGGCCTCTGCCTGAACCTCACCGCCGTAGGACAATTCGCCCGCTGCCTGGGCCGCTGCTGCGACAGGAGCAGTTGCTGGTCCGGCTGTCGCGGTATCCGTCGCGACTCGGCCGCCATATCCGCCTGGGCCATTGCCATTATGCGAACCGGCTGGCTTTCCTGCCGGGGCGGCCTGGGCAAAACGGCCAAAGCCGCTCGATTCCGCTTTCTTTTCTGCAACATGCGGACTGCCGGAATAGTCGTTGGCAGCCGAGTAATTCCTGGCGTTCTGGAAGTCGCCCTTCATCGCCCGCTGTGCAGTGCCTGCCGCGCCGCCCGTTTGAGCCAACGCTTCCAACCGCCGGTTGGCGCGGTCGAAGTTCGAGGTAACATTGTGGATGTTGGTCGTCTCATCGGCCATGAACGACGTGTAGGGCGTGAGGATGCCGTGCCGCGTGGCCAGTTCGACCAGTTCCTTCACCAGCTCGTCGTTCTTGCCCTTGAGGTCGATCTGGTCGAGGATCTCGCCCACGCGGCGGACGGCCCAAAGCTTTTCGACAAAGGCTAGCGACTCGTCGCTGCTTTGCTCGACGAACGTGGCGGGGAAGTCGAACTTCTCCTCCTTGTCGCCGATTCGGCCCGTCAGGACTACCTTGGCGGCACCTGCCTTCTTATAACGTCCCGCGACGACCAACTGATCGCCGGCAAACAGATCGCCTGCCTCGCGAGGGTAAACGCGGCTGATCGGCGAGCCTTCTTCCGTCTTGACCGTATCGAAGTCGTAACGCATCTTCATGCCGGTCAGCACCGGCGACTCGATGCGGTTATAGAACTTGGCGACGTGCTCCTCAATGTTTTCGTCAGGCCGCACGTACTCGCTCTGGCCGAAATTCTCGCGGACAAGTTTATCGAGGAAGCGGGCGTTCAGATCATAGCCCACGCCGAAACAGAATACCCGGGCGTGGATCTTGTTGAACTCCTTCGAGTTGGCCACGATCCGCATTTCGTTGCTCTCGCCCACGGTCGGCAGGCCATCGGTCAGGAATACCACGTAGCTGGGCCGTCCGGCATCGTTGAGTTGCGCCAGCGAGACCCGCAGAGCCTCGTTGATGTTCGTGCTGCCGCCCGCGTAAAGCCCTTCGGCAAAGCCAAGAGCTTCGCGGCGGGTTTTGTCGTTATAACGTTGCAGTTCCGGCCGGAACGATTCGACCTCGCTGTCGAACGCGATGATGTTGAATAAATCCCCCTCGCGGAGGTTGTTCAGCACGTGCTTCAGGGCCGCACGAACCTGTTCGATCTTCTGCCCGCTCATGCTGCCCGATCGATCCATCACCAACAGGACTGTCTTCTTCGGCCGCTCGCTGCCGGCCTTGATCTCCGGGCTGGCCAGCAAAAGAAAGAAACCGTCCTGATTCTTGTCCGGCCGATAGGTCAATACCCGCATGCTCACCTTACCGCGGCCGATGTCGTAAAGCAGGCGGAAGTCGGAGGCGGGAACCTGGTCCTTCGCCGTGTAGCTGACCACGGCATGGCGATCGTCGGGTCGTTTGATCTCGACGGCATGCGTCGGGCTGTAAATGTTTTTGATATCCTCCTGGCTTTCCACGGAGATGCGGAAGTTGATCTTCTCAACCGGGTGCGACGTATACTTGGCTGTACTCAAAGGGAAGAGGAAATCGGTCATTCCTTCCTGTTTGCGGCAAAGTTGCACGTAGCGAAGCGAAACTGTCCGCTTGGCCCCTGGCGGCACTGGGAAAACACTCGTCTTGAACATCCCCGTGCCAACCCACTCCAGCAAGGCTGGGTCGCGGTTCTTTCGCACAATCTCTTCGTAGGCCCGCCGTGCGTCCTCCGCACTGAGCAACCTGGCCGGCATTTCCTTGCCGTCGACCAGCAGGGTCATCTGATCGATCGCCCCATCGTAGGGTAATGGAAAAATAAAGGAAACTTCCATTTGTCGGCTGCCCGTATTCACAAATGACTGGGAAACCTGTACTTTGGCGACTTGGTCGATCACTCGGGCGTCGACCTCCAGTGCATCGATCTTGTAAGAAACCGGAGACGGTTCCGGTTGGGGGATAGGGCGAGGAATGGGGTGCGGATAGGGATGCGGCGGCCAGATGATGATCGGCCGCGGAAGGCGGACATGCTCCGCCGGATCGACCACCACCAGCAATCCTTGGGCTTGCGCAAGCACCGGAACCAGAAAAACAACAACGGCAATCCACCGGCTCAACCTAGCAAACATGGCAAATCTCCTTTTTGTAGAACGAAAATCATCTCGTTGTTTCGGTAAATGTTTTCCAACGGAATGTTTTACGAACGCTTACATTGTACATCCGTTTGACGCTGCTGCTCGCCAAAGAGTTCCCTCAATATCCAAGAATTGTGGTTATGTACTTTCCACAATTCCGCAGTCAACCACTGCGACGATCTCCGCAAGCTGTTCAAGCGAAATCGCCAGTGGCGGCCATAGGACGAGGGTATCGCCGAGCGGGCGCAGGAGAACGCCATGCCTCAGAGCTACATCGCAGACGCGGCGACCGATCCGTTCCCCTGCCGGATACGATTCCCGCGTGGCCCGATCGCGAACCAACTCGATGCCGACGATTAGCCCACATTGGCGGACATGGCCGACATGTGGACGCTGAGCGAGGGGAGCAAGTAGCTCTCGAAGGCGAGCAATTTTTTCCTGAAGATATTCGAGCGTCTGCTCTTCTTCAAAGATGTCGAGCGTGGCCATCGCAGCCGCGGCTCCCAACGGGTTGCCTCCATAAGTGTGGCCATGATAAAAGGTCCGGCCGGAGGCATAGTCGCCGAGAAACGCCTGCCAAATCTCCTCGGTCGCCAGTGTGGCAGCCATCGGCAGATATCCGCCCGTCAGCCCCTTGGCGATGCACATCAAGTCGGGCGTCACGCCTTCGTGCTCGCAGGCGAACATCCGGCCGGTGCGGCCGAAACCGACGGCTACTTCGTCGGCGATCAAGAGTACGTCGTACTTTCGCGTCAGTTCGCGCACCCCGCGAAGATAGCCGCTGGGGTGTACGAACTGACGCGAAAGTACGACGTACTCTTGATCGCCGACGAAGTAGCCGTCGGTTTCGGCCGCACCGGCCGGATGTTCGCCTGCGAGCACGAAGGCGTGACGCCCGACTTGAT
>JANXQG010000108.1 GCA_025356915.1 Planctomycetota bacterium
CTCGCCGAAAGAGGGGGCAATAACCCCAACTGCTACATATTATGCGATCACTACTACTATTCGTCTGCCTGACGTGCCTCTTGCTCCAGCCGCCTCCGTGCCATGCGGCCGAGGGCAAGTTGCTACTGACTGTCCTCGATGCCAAAACCCACAAGCCGATCGCCTGTCGGATCCACCTCAGCGGTCCGGCCAAGCGGCCGAAAAAAATCGAAGGCTACCCCTTCTGGTCCGACCACTTCCTCTTTCCGGGCAAAATCACGCTGAACCTGCCCACCGGCTTCTACACGTTTGAACTGGAGCGCGGCCCGGAGTACTACAATGTGACGGGCAACTTCACAATCGAGCGATTCGCCGACGACAGCAAGGAGGTCGAACTGCGGCGAGTCGTCAACATGAGCGAGGAAGGCTGGTGGTCTGGCGATCTGCACCTCCGCCGTAGTATTCGCGACCTTGAAATGGTCATGTTGGCCGACGATTTGCACGTCGCCCAAGCAACGACCTGGTGGAACGACAAAAACGATCTCGGCAAGAACTTCAAAGAGCCTAAGAATCGCCTTGTGACCTTCGATAGCGATCGGGTCTACGAACTGTTTTGCGGCGGTTTTACCCGCGCCGGAACGGAAGTCTTATGCTTCCACCTGCCCGGGCCAATGCTCCTGCAAGCAGAAACCGACGAATACCCGTCGCTGGCACAGCATCTTCAACAGGCCAGGCAGAAGGAGAACTCGGAATTGTGGGTTGATGCCACGGCAAGTTACGGCTGGGATTTGCCAATGCTGGTAGCCAACGGGCTGGTCGATTCGATCGAGGTAGCGAACAGCCATTTCGGCCGCAAGGCAATGCAGCCCAACACGAAGATTGGTAAGCCGCGCGACGCCGATCGCTACGCGGGCCCCTTCGGTTACGCCCGCTGGTCCCAGGACGTTTACTTCAAGCTGCTGGACTGCGGCCTGAGAATTCCGCCCACGGCCGGCAGCGGTTCGGGCGTTTCCCCCAATCCGGCCGGCTACAATCGCGTCTATGTGCATCTGGACAGCAGCTTCGACGATCAGCAATGGTGGAAGAACTTGAAGGCTGGGCAGGTTGTCGTCACCAACGGCCCGCTCTTACGTCCCCGGGTCGAGAATGAGTTGCCGGGCCACACGTTCCGCGGCGTGGAAGGCCGCGAGCTGGAACTGCAAATTGGTATGACGTTGACCACTCGCGAGCCGATCAGCTACCTGGAGATCGTGCAGGATGGCCAAGTGCGGCATACGATTCGTTTTGAGGATTACGTCAAGGATGGCCGGCTGCCGCCACTGCACTTCAAGCAGAGCGGCTGGTTCCTCCTTCGGGCGGTGGCCGAGATATCCGACACCTATCGGTTCGCCATGACAGGCCCCTACTATGTCGAGTTCGGCGAAAAGCCGCGGATCAGCAAAAAGTCGGCCCAGTTCTTCCTCGACTGGGTTTACGAGCGCGCCAAGCAGATCCAGATCGACGATCCCCAGAAACGGCGGGAAGTGATGGAGTATCATCGCAAGGCGCGGGATTTTTGGAAGAACCTCGTGGAGAATGGAAATGACGAATAACGAACAATAAATTTCGTTCTACGAAATTCTCCTACAAGCCTGGGCAGGAAATGGTTATAATAGCATCATGTTTTTGCGAGGTCCTTCACGCCCCGATCTGTTACGCGAGGAATGTCTCGGCGATATCCTGCGAGCCACCGCCCACCGTCGGCCCGATCATCCGGCCTTGATCTGGGGTGATCGGGTCGTGACCTATGCCGATCTCGACATTCTCAGCGATGCCGTGGCATGCGAGTTGGTAGCCCGCGGGGCGAAGGGTGGCGCGGTGATTGGCCTGCACCTGCCGCGGGGGGCCGATCTGCTGATCGCCCAGGCGGCGATTGCGAAGAGCGGTGCCGCCTTGCTGCCGCTGGATGCCACGACGCCCTGTCAGCGCGTTGAGCTTTGTCTTCGCGCGGCGGGTGCCTGCGGATTGATTGCGACCCGGGAGTGGACTGCTAGGCTGGCGGGAGGTCCAACGCCTCTTTGGGCCATCGAAGATCTGCTGGAGCATGCGAGGACGAAATCCAGCAAGCTGCCCACCGATCTCGCACGCCCGGCCGATCCGGCCTACATAATCTACACTTCCGGCTCGACGGGACAGCCGAAGGGAATTGTTGTCAATCATCGCAGTATATGCCATTTTCTGCGGAGCGAGAACGAAGTTCTCGGCATTCGTGAAGGGGACGTGGTCTATCAAGGCTTTTCCGTCGCCTTTGATATGTCGTTTGAAGAGATCTGGATTTCGTATCTTGTCGGCGCAACGCTCTGGATCGCGCCGGCCGACTGTGCTGCCGACCCGGAACAGATCGCCGCGGCGGTTGCTCGGCAGCGGATTTCCGTGATCCATGCCGTGCCGACCTTGATGGGCCTGATCGATGATCCGTTACCCTCGGTGCGGCTGATCAATCTCGGCGGCGAGGCCTGTCCCGAGGCACTCGTCGATCGTCTGGCCCGGCCGGGGCGAAATCTTTTCAATACTTATGGGCCGACGGAGGCGACCGTCTCGGCCACGTTAGCTCAATTGCAACCGGGCCAACCGGTAACGATCGGCGAGGCGCTGCCGAATTACGGACTGCTGATCGTCGATTCCGAGATCCGGCCTTTACCGGTGGGGGAAACTGGTGAGATCTGCATTTTCGGACCGGGCGTGGCGGTCGGTTATCTCGGCCAACCGGAACTGACGGCCCAGCGGTTTGTCGCCAATCCGTTGGCGACCGGCGACGATGACGCGCGGATGTATCGTACCGGCGATCTGGGACGAATCAACGCGGCGGGCCAACTGCTCTACCTTGGCCGAGCTGATGACCAAGTGAAGATTCGCGGCTTCCGCGTGGAACTAGGGGAGATCGAGGCGGCAATCGCCGCGGTACCGGGCGTGGCCGCCGTGGCTGTGACGTTGCGTTCGCTGGCTGGCATTGAGCAGTTGGTGGCCTTCTTGGTCGTGGCCAGCGGCAGCGAGCCGCAGCCCTCACAACTGCGGAAAGCACTCGGCGAGCACCTGCCGAAGTATATGGTGCCTGCCCATTTTGAGTTTGTTGCCGAACTGCCGCGTCTGACTTCCGGAAAGGTGAACCGGAAGGCATTGGGCGATTTCCCCTTGAGCGAGGCGATCCATGAGGATCGTGCGGAAGACGCTGCACCTCGCTCCGAGGAGGAAGATGCCTTGTACGCCGCACTGCGGCCGCTTTTTCCCGGCCAACAACTCTGCGGCGATCTCGATTTTTTTGACGACTTGGGCGGCCATTCGCTGCTGGTTGCCCGGCTTGTATCGACGTTACGGACCGATCGGCACTACGCGACCTTGAGCATTCAGGACGTCTATCGGCAGCCGCGTTTGCGGCAGATTGCCGCAAAGATGCAGCAACTGCGGCAGAAACACGCGGCACCAGCCGCTGCCGGCACCGCGCGAAGCCCCGTGCCGTGGATGCGGCGGTGGCTCTGCGGTGCGGTGCAGACAGCGGTGATTCCCTGGCTGATGCTGCTGCATATTTCCTCTTGGCTCTTCCCCTTCTTCGTCTATCACTATTTCACCGGCGGAGAGGACGACACTATCCCGCGGGCGGCGGCCTATTCCGTACTCGCCTTCCTGCTGACCGAACTGGGCTTGTTCCCCATGGCCATCGCCGGCAAGTGGCTGGTGGCGTGGCGGCTGAAGCCCGGCCGCTATCCGCTCTGGGGCGCGACCTACTTTCGCTGGTGGCTTGCCGATCGCCTCTGCGAACTGCCGCCGGTCGATCTGATCAGCGGCACTCCGTTTCTCTGCTGGTTCCTGCGCGCTCTGGGGGCGAAGATCGGCAAGGACGTAATCATCGAGTCGATGTACCTGCGATCGCCCGATCTGCTTTCAATCGAGTCCGGCGCGAGTGTGGGCACGGCCGTCCATATTGGTAATGCGGGAGTTGAGCAGGGAGTGTTGGTACTCGGTCAGGTGCATATAGGCCGCGAAGCAGTGGTCGATTCCTACGCCGTCTTGCAGAACGATACGTCGGTGGGAAACAACGCCCGGCTGGGCGGGCTTTCCGCTTTGTCCTGCAAGCAGAGCGTGCCCGACGGCGAGAACTGGGAGGGATCGCCCGCGCGGCGCGTCCAACGGCCGATCGAACCGCTACCGCCGCGGCCCCGCGCCGGCTACCTGGCGCGGCTAGCCCAATTGGCGTTCTTCGTCGTTGGGGGCATGGCAGTCGCGACGATGTTCTTCATGATTGTCTTCCCTGGGTTCATTCTCATCGATCGTATCGACACGAATTCGTGGAATTTGGAGGAGAGCGAGCCTAATCAGGCTCAAGCGGTCACGGTGACCGATGCCGATCCCGATGTGGATGTGGATGTGGATGTGGATGTGGATGTGGATGTGGATGTGGATGTGGATGCGGAGACAAGTTCGGATCAAAAGACGGCGGATACCCAGGTGGAGGATCGCGATTCATCGTATCGCTATCTTCGGCCTAGCCCACTCTCCTTTGTACTCTACTTCCTCCTGAGTATTCCGGCCAGCCTGGTGTTAGTGACGCTTACAATCCTTTTGGCAGCCGGGCTGCGATGGCTCATTTTGCCGCGACAGAAGGCTGGGATTTTTTCAATATATGGCATCGCCTATTGCCGAACATGGCTCTTGAATCGCATCCTGAGTAGCAGTCTGAGTTTGCTGCACGGCATCTACGCTTCCATGTTTGCCTCGTCGTGGCTCCGAATGATGGGCGCGAAGGTCGGCCGACATGCCGAAATCTCGACCGCCGTGGGGATCGTGCCCGACCTGCTCACGCTAGGCGACGATACCTTCATTGCCGACGGCGTCATGCTCGGCGATGAAGAGCAACGCAGCGGCTGGATGGTACTGCGGCCCACAAGCATCGGAAACCGTTCGTTTGTGGGTAACGGGGCCTACGTGGCCGACGGCGCGGTCGTGCCCGACGACGTGCTGATTGGCGCGCAATCGCGGACACCGGAGAACGATCAATTGCGATCGGGCCAGACCTGGATGGGTTCGCCCCCGCTGTTGCTGCCAGCCCGCGAGCCAACGAAAGGTTTTCCTGAGTGGCTGACGTTCCGGCCGTCATGGAAACGAAAGGTCGGCCGCGCGGTGATCGAGTTGCTGCGGATCGTGCTGCCGCTGGCCTTCGTGATCGCCTCGGGTTACCTCATCGTGCAAATCGTGATGCCGATCGCGACCGACGAAGGGTGGCTCGCCGTGGCCAACGCCCTAGCCCTAGCCGGCGTGATCTATGGTCTTGGCTCGTTCCTGTTGGTGGTTGCACTGAAGTGGATTCTGGTTGGCCGCTATCGTCCTCGTGCAGCGCCGATGTGGACGCCGTTTGTGTGGCTGAGTGAAGCCGTGACTAATGTCTATGAATCGTTGGCGGTGCCGAATCTGCTGTCGCATCTCCGTGGTACGCCGCTCCTACCCTGGGCGTTGTGGCTGTTGGGTACGCGGATCGGCCGCGGCGTTTACCTCGACACGACCGACGTGACCGAGTTCGACTGCGTGCGGATCGGAAACGAGGCCGAACTAAACGGCTGGTGCGGGCCGCAGACGCATCTCTTCGAGGATCGCGTCATGAAGATCGGCTATGTCGAGATCGGAACACAGGCCTCCATCGGCGAGAGTTCCACCGTGCTGTACGACACGGTGGTCGGCGACCGCGCACTGCTCGGGCCGCTCACACTCGTCGCCAAGGGCGAACACATTCCCCCCGACACCCGCTGGGAAGGCTCGCCGGCCTCGGCGGTAGATTGAGCCTCCTACACCAGCCCCCATCGCTTTCGCAAATACCACTCGGTTGTCAAGAGAAGCACGACCGAGAAAAACAGCGACCACCGGTCCCATAAGGTCTTTTTGGTTTCCTGCTTCACGTCGAGGTAGTCGGTCTTTTTCATCAGTTCGGTAAGCCACTTGGGGAGCCGCTCCGGCTCGATGATTTCGCCACCGGAAGACTTGGCAACGCCTTTCATGCTGTCGAGATCGGAGGAGGCGTTGTCCAATTCGAGGTCTTGCTGCGAGACGATAAATCGGGCACGCGCGGTGCCAAGCAGTTCGCCCTTCCGCGTCGCCGTGACCTCGATCGTGTAGTCGCCGGGCAGTTGCGTCTCGCGGAACGAAGCGGCCATCTGCTCGTCCTTGCGAATCAGCACTGCGGGCGATCGCTTGTTATCGGGCTTGAGTACCTCCGCCTTGAATTCGGCGTCGGTGATCGGCTCGTTGTTCGGCGATTGGGCACCGGCGGTGAACTCAACGCGATTGCCAGGAAAGAATCGCGTGTTGTCTAGCCGTACCCACACATTGCCTTGAGCTATCTGGTCCTTGCGCGCAAGCCAGAGCACGATCTGCCGCCAGAATCGTTTGTGGGCTGAATCGAAGCCCCGCATGGTCCACCGCCAGGTCGAATCGCCGGCGAAAGCGATCACACGGCCGCTGCCGAATTCGTGGCTGACCAGTAGCGGACGGCCCTCTTTGCCATCGGCCTCGGCCAAGATCGTGGCACTGGGCTTGACCCCAGAGAAGCGGTTTGCGCCTTCCAAAGGCGGAAGCTTGGCCCAGGCCGCCGCATTCTCTTGTGCCCCGGCGGCCAAGGTGAGTGCAAAGTGCCGCAAGCTTCTCGGCGTGGGTTGCATCCGCAATGGACCGGGAATCTGTACGTCGTCGCGGACGGGTTTGTCGAGCAATTGTCGTTCCAAGCGATCCATATCCACCGGCAGAACTTCGGCCAGCGCAGTGTTGAAATACCCGCCAGGGCCATAGGTGTGGAAGCCGCCCAACATGATCAGGCCCTTGCCGCGGCTGACGGTCTCCTTGAGTTGTTCCAGTTCCGCCGACTCGAAAGCCGTGGAATCGACGTCGCCCAGAATGTAGACGTCATACTTGCCCGGCTTGAGCAGTTCCATGAGGTTGCTCGGCTTCGTCTCTTTGTGACGCGGATCGAGACGGATGGAATCGACCTTGATGTCGCGCGAGGCATCGAGCGACCGTCGCAAGAACTTCTGTTCCACGCGGAGATCGCCCTCGATATAGAGCACGTGCAATCCACCTTTGAGTACCTGCACGAACGAGCTTTGCTGGTTGTTCGTGGTCACTAACTCGCCGGGCTGAGCAACAGCTTCCAGCGTAAGCTTGAATTCGCCCGGCGTTTCCGGCGTATAGGTGAAGTCGACCGGCAACAATTGACCGTCGGCCGTGGCCGTGATCTCCTTCTGGGCGATTTGCTCCATCTTGCCCTCGGGCGTTTCCATGAACACTCGCAACGGGATCGGGTGGTTGACGTAGCCGCTGACTTTAATCTCGCCATGGATCGCCATTTCGGTCTTCACAAAGACGGAGGCCGGCGGAGGGAAGTCGACGACCGCCACGTCCTGGACGCCGCCCAACCCGCGCGACTGCCCAAACACTACAGGGAATACCGGATAACTCTGGTGCCGCAACTTGGCGGCGATGTCCTGCGCCGAGGCGTCGCGTGGGGCGAGGGCTTGCTGTCGGCCGTCGGTGAGAATAACGATGCCCAAGAGCCGCTTGCCGTTCTCCTGATTGAGCACATCGTCCAGATCCGCGCCGATGGCCGTCTGGTTGCCCGATGGGCTATCCGGCAGGACAAGCTTACCGTCTTTGACTTCCAGGGGATGTATCTCGGCATCGAACGTGTATGCCTTGATCTCGAAGTCGCGGCCTAGGCTGCGCAGCGCGGGGACGGAATCTTCCAGCGTTGCAAGGAGAGATTCCCAGCGGGTCTTGTTGTTGAGGCTGTCGCGGACCAACATGCTCCGCGACTGATCGATGAGCAGCACCAAGGTGGCCTTTTCCTTGTGCGTTTCCGTATAGACCAAGGTTGGCCGCAGCATTCCCAGTACCAGCAAAAGAATAATGCCGCAGCGAATCACCGCCAGCGTCAGGCGGCGGCGCAGCGACACCCTATTCCTTCCCGGCCCCACCAAGACGACCAGTGCCAGCAGCGCAGCCGCCACCCCGGCCACGAGCCAGTAGCTATCGGCGATAGGGTAGTAGAAGAGGTGCATATAAATTCAGAATGACGAATGACGAATGACGAATGACGAATGACGAATGACGAATGACGAAATATCAGGCCGCGTACAACCCCTTCGTCATTCGTCATTCGGATTTCGTCATTTTTGTCTCACTCTCTCTTGTAAAACCAATTACTCATTAAATACTCCACCGCCAGCAGGCCGGCGAAGAGAAGGATGAGCCAGGGATAAATCTCACGGCCGACACGGCTGTCGTGTACGTCGCGGACGATCTGGTCGTTGCTCCGCGCGACTTGCGGTTTGAAGGGGCCAAATATGTCGCTCAACTCCTGATCGGTCAGCCGGGCAAGTTGCGTCACCTGCGCCGACAGGTTGACGCTAAAACCTCGGTCGGGCGCGATCGGCTCGCCTGCGCTATGCACTTGGTAGTTCCCTATCTGCTCCACGCCATTGATCGATAACTCGGCCTTTTCCGGCGGAGCGAGGGCCGTGCTGACGCCGTCCGGTCGTGCCAGCACATAGCGACGCGGGGTCGGATCGTCGATCGGCAATGACACGGAATTCGTGCCCGCAAGGTAGTTCAGTTGCTGCTCGCCACTGCCCACCAGATAGGACACGATCTGGTTGGCCAAGATGAGGAACGGCCATGCCCCGATCTCGGTGGACCCGGGCAACACGTTCCAGGCGTCGCGGCGAGAGACGCGGTCGGAAAACGGCGTCGACATCATGAGTACATGCCCTGCCACTTGGCCCGCGCGGATCGTTCGCTCCAACAGCGCCGGTCGGCCGTCGTTGTAGGCGATCACCGTGCTTGCGTCCGAGGCCAGATCGTCCATTCGCCAGTAGCGATAGACTGGGAACTTGCTCCACGGGGTCCGCGTCGAATAGGGTGCAAACGGTTTGAGGATCGAGTGCTGGTAATTTTGTGGTGCAAGGTAGGTATTGCCTTCCTCGCGAGGCACCTGCTCCTTGACCTTGCCCGGCAGGAGTTGCTGTGCGACGGGCGAGTTGAAAGCATCGATGGGCAGTGCGTGTCGGCCGAGAAAAACTCCCACGCCATGCCCCGTGGCGGCGTAGTCGGTCAGGCGTTGCCATGCGACAGGTTCCAGGCCGGGCGGATCGAGCAGGCAAACGGCCGCGAACTTGTCGAGCGTCTGGCTGGCAAGTTCACCATAGCCGATGACGCGGCAATCAAAACGTGCATCGTTGCGCTTCCGCATTTCCGCCGGGGCAATCGCCTCGGTCAGGTAGATGGCCGTTTCCGCCGTCGGCTGCTGTGCCACGACCAGCACGGGCCAAGGCGGGCGGACCGCGACACTGAAGTAGCGCACGTCGTCGGCCACCAGCGAGTCCTGGCTCACGATCCGCACCCGGCCTTGCTGCGTGCCTGGCTTGAGCGAGGTGAGCCGGAAATCGACGGTCTGCGACTCGCCGGGCTGTAACCGTTTGATCTGCTCGCTGATTTTCTGCGGCTTACCGTCGGGCGCAAGCAGATCGAGTTCAACCAACCGTTCGCCTTCGGTGCCCAAACAGGAAATATCGGTCTGGATTTCCACGGAGCCGCCGGCCGCGACCACTTGCTGGGAAAGATGCAGGTCGCCCAGGGCAAAGTTGCTTGGTTCCGTCACGCCCACGTCGATGAGATAGAGCGAGACTCCTGCGAGTTCGTGCAAGCGGTCCTGGAGTTTTGCAGACTCATCGGCTCGCCAAGACGCCCGCGACAGGTCGGTAAAGACATAGATCTCCTTGACCGGCATGTCGCTTTTTTTCAGGACCACCACGGCCTCGCTCACGATCTGGCTGAGCGACCGCGGATGGGGGGCAATATCCAGCTTTTCGATCCGCTGCTTGCTCAAGCCGCGATCGGCGTCAAAGTTCTGCGGCACCATACCCGAATCGAAGACCGCGATCTGGCTTTCCGGCGGCAATTGGGCCAGGAGCCAACTACCAATTTCCTGGGCCGCTTCCAGGCGAGTCTTTTTTTCTCGCACGTACTGCATGTGCGGTGCGGCGTCGAAAATCAATGCCGCGGCCACGGGCGATTCTTGGCTGCCCAGTCGTGACGAGAACTTGATGCTTGGCCGCGCTAGCGCAAGGGCCAGCAGGGCAATCGCCCCCGCACGGAGCAGTAGCAGCAGCAGGTGCCGCAAACGCAGCCGCCGCTGGTTGGTATCATGCCGTTTCTGGATGAACCGCAGGGCTGGAAATTCCAGCAACTTCGGCTTCTGACGCATGATTAAGTGCAGGATGATCGGAATCACGATCAGCCCTGCGCCAGACAGAAGTGCAAAGTTGACAAACGTCATGCCGGCTATCCTCGCGAGGCGCGATTGACGAGGTACTCCGTCAAGGCCCGATCAAACTGCATGCTGGTGTCCAGCGGCACGTAGTCGATTCTGGCCTGCGAACACTCGCGACGATAGAGGGTACGAAAGGACTCGATCTCGGCGAGATAATCCTGCCGAAAGGCGTCGGCATCCAACGATAGGCGGCGATGGTTCTCGGGATCTTCCAGTTCGACCATGCCGCGAAAAGGAAACTGCACCTCGGCCTCGTCCAGCACGTGGAAAAGGATCACGTCGTGCCCGCCATGTCGCAAACGATACAAGGCATCGAGCACCGCCGTCGGCTCGGTCAGCAGGTCGGAGAAAATCATGATCAGGCTGGCATGACGGAGCATGGCCGCCACCTGCACGATGCTCTGGGCGATATCGGTCTCGCCTTCCGGCTTGAGGTTGGCCAGCAGCGAAAGCACGTCGCCCAGGTGGCTGCGGCGGGTCTTGGGCTTGAGGCAACTGCGGATTTTCGTGTCGAAAGTGATCAGGCCCACCGGATCCTGCTGATGGATCATCAAATAACAGAGCGCGGCCGCCAGGCAGATCGAGTAGTCGAATTTGGTCATCTCCTGCTGATACGTGTAGCCCATCGAGCGACTGAGGTCCATCATCATGTAGCCGGTAATGTTGGTCTCGGCCTCGAACTTCTTAACGTAATATTTGTCGGTCTTCGCGTAGATCAGCCAGTCGATATCCTTTGGATCGTCGCCCGGCGTGTATTTGCGGTGCTCGCTGAACTCGACGGAAAAGCCGTGGAAAGGGCTGGCGTGCAGGCCGTGCAGGAACCCCTTCACGATGAACTGCGCGCGAAGATCCAGCCGCTTAATCTGGCGGACGATTTCGGGCTTCAGGTATTGCTCGGCGGAAGGCATGAACTCCTACTTTTCGTATTTCGGAATCACCGGCGGCGGCGTCTCGCGCACGAGTCGGGCAATTAAATCCTCGGTGTTCATTCCTTCGGCCTGGGCCTGAAAGTTCGTGGCAATGCGATGTCGCAAGACGGGTATGGCAATCTTCTGCACATCTTCGATGGCGACGGAAAACCGCCCTTCCATGGCAGCGAGTGCCTTGCCGCCTTGGATCAGGAATTGCCCGGCACGAGGGCCTGCACCCCAATCGACCAGATCCTGTACGAACTTCGGCGCCGAGGCATCTTTCGGCCGGGTGGATCGAACCAGCCGGGCCACGTATTGCACGATGTACTCGCTCACCGCCACCTTGCCCACCAAGCCTTGTAGGTTCACGATCGCCTTGCCCGAGAGAATTTTGCGAACCTCGACCTTCTCGCCGCGGGTTGTCTGAGCAAGGATTCGCTCTTCCTCTTCCGCAGTGGGGTAGTCAACCTTGATATTGAACATGAAGCGGTCCAATTGGGCCTCGGGGAGCGGATAGGTGCCTTCCTGTTCGATCGGGTTCTGCGTGGCGATGGTGAAAAACGGCTCGGGCAAGGAGTAAGTCGTCTGGCCTACGGTGACCTCGCGCTCCTGCATGGCCTGGAGCAGGGCCGCCTGGGTTTTGGGCGGCGTGCGGTTAATTTCGTCCGCCAGCAGGATGCTGGTGAAGATTGGCCCCTCGACAAAACGGAACTCCCGCCGGCCCTTGTCGTCTTCCTCCAGGACATTCGTGCCGGTGATGTCCGACGGCATAAGGTCGGGGGTAAACTGAATCCGCTTGAAGGGAATGTCCAGAATCCGTGCCAGAGTACTCACCATCAAGGTCTTGGCCAGACCCGGCACGCCGACCAGCAGGCAGTGGCCGCGAGTGAAAATGGCCGCGAAGATCTGCTCGATCACCTCGTCCTGGCCGACAATCACCTTCTGCAATTCTTCCTGCATCAGCTTGCGGTACTGACTGAACTCCTGGAGAACATCGCCCAAACTGCGAGTCTTGGCCGCAGGTGCGGACGCAGGCTGGAGAGCAGGCGAGGGTGTGGCGGGGGCTGGTGTGGAATTTGCCAACGGAAATCCTTTATAATGTGTTTCTGAATTGTAGCCCATTCTACTATACTTGTGACATACTTGCGGCCCACTTTTCCGCTGCCAAGACAAAAAATGAAAAATCCAATTCTCACACTCCTGACCTTCGGGCTGCTGTTGGCATCAACTGTAACGGTTGTCGGGGCCGATTTGTCGCCGGACGACGTTCGCAACGCCATGAATCTTGGCATCCGGTATCTTAAAACGTCTCAAAATCCCAACGGGACCTGGTCGGAATATAGTGGGCAGACGGGGGGAATCACCGCCCTTTGTACGCTGGCCCTGCTTAACGCCGGCGAAGGTCCACAGGAACCTCAGGTCAAAAAGGCACTCGATTATCTCCGCAAACTGCGTCCCACAACAACCTATGTCGTCTCTCTTCAAACCATGGTCCTTTGCCGCGGAACCCCTGTCGATGACCAACTCGTTATCGGCCGCAATGTTCAATGGCTGGAAGATGCCCAGCTTAAGAGTGGTCCAGCCGACCGCAAAGGCGGCTGGTCGTATGGTATGTCACCTACCGAGCGGTCGGTGCCGGGCGACGCTTCCAATAGCCAGTTTGCCCTCTTGGCCCTCTATGAAGCCGCCCGTGTGGCCGAAACCGGCCAGATCAGCCTCACCATCCGCCGC
>JANXQG010000143.1 GCA_025356915.1 Planctomycetota bacterium
GACAGTAATTGATGCGTCGGTCCTTAGGGAAGCAATGTAGGGAAGCCTGATTTCTCTGTTCGAGTGTCAGCTTTGGTCATTCGTGCTTCGGGTTTCGTATTTTTTTGTTTGTTTCTTTCTCTCCTCCTCCATGCTAAACTGTCCCCATGGAACCTTTTCACCAATGCCTTGCCTTGGGGCCGGTTGCTATTTACTTGGCATTGCTGGGCGCGATCAATCTCACGCGGCGGCCGCTGGTCGTCTCGGGCGGTCGCGATGCGGCTGCGCTGGGGTTGGCCGTTTCCGGGCTGGTCTTCTTCGGGCCGATGGCTCTACTGTTTCCCGAGAGCGTGGCGGCCCATTTCGGGCCCGCGGGCACCAAGTATTTGTGGCTGATGTTCGTTGGGCTCATGGTGATCTGCCTGATCGTGATGCTTTTAATCCTGCGGCCGCGGCTGATCATTTACAACATCTCGGTCGATCAGCTTCGCCCTATTTTGGCCGAAGTGGTCGAGCGGCTGGACTCGGATGCTCAATGGGCGGGTGACTGCCTGTTCCTGCCGGGGCTTGGCGCGCAACTGCATCTGGAGAGCGTTGGCTGGATGCGAAATGTATCGCTCGTTTCTTCCGGACCAAAGCAGAATTACCAGGGCTGGTCGCGGCTGGAGGTTGAGTTGGCCACAGCCCTGCGGGGTATCGAAGTACCTTGGAATATCAGCGGACTGATGTTGCTGAGCGTCGGCAACGCTTTAGTTATCGGGTTGGCTTGGGCCATCATTCACGATCCGCAGGCAATCGCGCGAACGGTGTTTGAGTTACTGGATAGGTAAGGCTTTTAATCAAATGACTTCTGCTTCCCACGATCCTTCCGTGTCTTCTCCCCCACGCTACCGTGCCATCAGTCCCTGGGCTGTGTTGAGCGTGGTCTGTGGTGCCGCGACGGTGACGATGATGATCTTTGGATGGCTGCTGGGGTTGTTCCCACTAACGGCGATCTATTTCGGTCTGAAGGCCCTGGGGCAAATCGAGCGAGCACCGGAAGAATACACGGGTCGGCGGTTGGCAAAAGTCGGTATTGGCTTGGGGGCCGGGCTGGGAATCCTGCTCAGTGGGTGGCTGTACTTCGTCGGCAACGAAGTGCCTCACGGCTACCAGGTACTCGACTGGGCCAGCCTTGAGCCTGATCCGAAGAACAAATCAGAGATGGTTCCGTCGAAGGCATTGGAACTGAGCGACAAGAAAACCAAGGTTTACGTTCGCGGCTACATGCTGCCTGGCAGACGGCAGTTGCAGTTAAAGGAATTTTCCATTTGTCGAACCAGCGATCAATGCAGTTTCGCACAAAAAACCAACCGTCCCGTTGACTTGATTCATATCGAGCTGACCGGTGACCGGACGATCAACTACACGACGCACCAAATTGGCATAGGCGGAATCTTTCGCGTCGATATCCCACCTCTCAGCGGCACGCCCTACAGCATTCAAGCCGATTACCTGTACCCCTGATGAAATCCGCGCTCCACACCTAAATGGCCTTACGTGGTTTCCGGAGGGGAGTAGGGTGGGACGAGCGCAGCGAGCCTCACCAAAATCGATCCGAAATAGAGTAGGTGGGGCTCTCTGCGTTCGTCCCATCTACGGCTACAACAGAGCATATTCCCGAACCTCCGGGAATCGCGCAAAGCTATCCAGAACCGGAAGAGCCAAAAATGGCACTGAACACACCGCAGCTTACGTTAATTCCTCAGATTAACAGTAATGTGACACCACGGAATCCACGACGTCACAGTCGTGGGGGGTTTGGGGCTTTGGGCGATTTATTGAAAAACCGGCAATTTCTAGCCACCGGCGAACCTGTCTTGCTCCCACGGCAGCCTGTTTCTATAATCTCGCCGCCGTACTAGGTTTGCGCAACGGCTTACAACTCTTCTGTTTGCAGTTCGCAGTTTCACCGTTTGGCCAGGCAAGCAAGGACGCTAGTCTGCTGAAACGCCAGGGCAAAAGATTGGTGCCGACCCTCCCCGCCGCGCGCACGCGCGACGACCTCGGTCGTGCTGCGCGCCAAGGTAGCCGGCACAGTCCCTGTATTACCCGCCCATCTACCAGGCACTGGGCAGAGTGTATGCTCGGTTTCCGTGCCGTATGCCAAACCACACTTCGCATGCTTGGCACATTCGCGGACAGCACAGGGAGTGTGCCTGCTACTCTGGCACTCATCCTTCTGCTGCCGGCAACACTCTTCGCGCAGATCAGCCTGCCGGAAGGCAATAACATCGATCCGATTGTCATCTCGGCCCAGGCGGCCAATCGATGGCAACAAGGCACCTATGAGGTGTGGCTACTGCGGGGCGATTGCCGGCTAGTGCAAGGCAGCGACGTGGCGGTCTGCCAGGAAGCGATGTTCTGGATCGACCATGCCGCGTCCGCCTCACGGGAGCGTTCAAAAATAATCGCCTATCTCGAAGGCAACGTCGGCGTGCGCCTGATCCGCGATCGCGAGCCGGTGGAAATCCACGACCAAAAATGGTTTGGGCGCTTCTTTACGATCCGCGACGTGCAGATCCGCGTCGGCGTGGTGGCGGGCAAGCCCAATGTGCTGCCGGGTATCTATCAGCGCGGCATGGATGAGCGCAACCCTGAGTTCGCGGATGCCTTGCGGCAGACCCGCGTGGACCAAGTCCAGTTTGCCGCACCGAACGAGCTTCCACCGCGTGGCCAGCCGTCGCCGTCCGCCGGGCCACTGCCGCCGGGAACCCCGGCCATTGGGCAAGGCACGCGTCGGATTCGTATCTTCGCGCGGGGCGATGTGCCGATGCAAGCCCAGTGGCAACAAAATCCGCAAACGCACCAAGCAGTCGCTACCATCAACCAGGGCGTGACCATGGTCATCGAGGGCCTGACGGCCCGCAACGGAAACATTCCCGGCGTGGGTGGCGGACCGCTGACGCTCGACTTATCGACCGATCGGCTCGTGATTTGGACCGTGGTAGCGCAGCAGCCCGACATCAATTCGCCGCTGTCGCAGGACCAGAACCAGCCGCTGGAAATTTACATGGAAGGGAATATTGTCTTCCGCCAGGGCGACCGGACGATCTATGCTGACCACATGTATTACGACGTGCGGAATCAAGTAGGTACGGTGTTGGGTGCTGACATGATCACGCCGGCGCCGGGCTATGAAGGGAAGGTCCGCCTGCATGCCGACGTCTTGCAACAGACCGGCGCGGACCGCTTTCTCGCTCAGGACGTGTTCGTCACTTCCAGCCGCTTGGGCATTCCTGGATATCGATTGCAGATGAGCGAGGCCTCGTTTGAAGACCGACAGACCCCGCGACTCGATCCGATCAGCGGGGCACCGCTGATGGACCCGCGGACCGGCCAACCGGTGGTCGATCACCATGATTTGGTCACGGCACAAAACAACTTGCTGTACATTGAGAGCATGCCGATCTTCTATTGGCCGACTTTCGCCACGGACCTGAACGATCCGTCATTTTTCATCCGTGGCGTGCGATTCAAGGAAGACGCCGTTTTTGGATATCAGTTTTATACCGATTGGGCCGGCTACCAGTTGCTTGGCATCAAGGATCGCCCGGTGGGAACCGACTGGACCCTGAGTCTCAACTACCTAAGCAATCGCGGTTTGTCAGAAGGCACATCGTTCGTTTATAACCGCGGCGATTTTTTTGGCATTCCCGGGGCGGTTTCGGGGAAGATTGACTTTTGGGGCATTTCCGACCGCGGCACCGACAATCTCGGCGGTATTCGCTCCAGCGTTATGCCCGAACCTGATGTCAACTATCGCTATCGTCTCTTCGAGCAGCATCGCCAGAACTTGGGCGAGGGCTTTACCTTCACAGCCGAACTAGGCAAGATCAGCGATCGCAATTTCCTACAGGAGTATTTCAAGCAGGACTGGGATGGGCAGAAGGATCCCACAACCGATGTTCAACTGAAGCTCCGTCGCGAGAACATGTCGATGAGCATTTTGGGGCAGGTGCGGTTGGATAACTTCGTCACCGAAACCCAATGGCTGCCGCGTTTCGACCATTACTTGCTCGGGCAACCGCTGGTGGACGACCGGCTGACATGGTTCGAGCATACGAGCCTGGGCTATGCCCAATTCAAGACGACCACGCTGCCCAGCGCAGCGGCGGGCGACCAGGCAGTGAGCCATCTACCGTGGGAACCGCAGAATTTTTCCGGTGGGCGATTTGTTTCGCGCAACGAAATCGACCTACCCATCGAACTCGGCCCGGTGAAAATTGTCCCCTATCTGCTGGGTGAACTGGGCTACTGGGGCGAAGATATCAGCGGCAACCCGTTGACGCGAGCTTATTATCAGGCCGGCATCCGCGCCACGCTGCCGATGTGGGCCGTTGATTCCGAGGCGGAAAGCACCCTCTGGAACGTACATGGGCTGGCCCACAAGGTCGAGTTTCAGGCCGAATACTTGCATGCCCAGGCGAATCAAAGCATGACGAGTCTGCCGCTCTACGATCCATTGGACGACAACCAGATCGAAGATTTCCGCCGCCGTTTCACCGTCAATACGTTTGGTTTTCCGGCCCTTCCGCCGCCTTTGACACAAGGGCCGCCCACGAAGTTCGACGAGCGGTATTATGCGTTGCGCAACAACATGGGGGGGTGGGTTACTGCACCGAGCATGGAGATTGCCGATAACCTGGACGAAATCCGGCTGGGCGTTCACCAGCGCTGGCAGACGAAGCGCGGCCCCATCGAAACCCCCCATATCATCGACTGGGTGGAGTTCGACACGAACCTTACGATTTTCCCCAATGCCAACCGCGACAACTTTGGCACCAGCATTGGCCTGGCAGATTACAACTTCATCTGGCACGTGGGCGATCGGCTGACAATGCTCTCCGACGGCATTTTTGATTTCTTCGGCCAAGGGCAGAAGATCGTTACGATGGGCATGTTCCTGACCCGCCCGCCACGCGGGGCTTTGTATGCGGGCATTCGCATTCTCGACGGTCCGATCAGCAGCGAAGTGCTGGCCATGTCGTACAGTTATTGGATGAGCCCAAAGTGGATCATGTCGTCCGGCATGTCGATCGACCTGAAAGAACCGAAGAACTTTGGCCCAACGTTCCAGTTAACGCGCGTGGGCGAATCGATGTTAATCGGCATGAACCTCAACTATAACCCCGCACTGAACACGGCCGGCGTGAGCCTCTTGATCGAGCCGCGGTTCATGCCTAAGGGCGGCAAGCTGAGTCAGGCGGCCGGAGTGCATGTGGGGCCGGCTGGAGAGTTTGGAGTAGAGTAGGAAAGAAGTTAGGAGTTAGGAGTTAGGAGTTAGAAGTTAGGAGTTAGAAGTTAGAAGTTAGAAGTTAGGAGTTAGGAGTTAGGAGTTAGAAGTTAGAAGTTAGAAGTTAGAAGTTAGAAGTTAGAAGTTAGCCTGTAAGTCCTCTTCCCCACTATGACTCGTCCTTGGAAACAAAAATTTGCCGATGCGTTCCGTGGCCTCCGGGAAGGAGTCCGTGCGGAAAGCAGTTTCGTTGCGCATTTCGTCGTTGCGGCTACGGTGCTGGCGGCGGCAACTGCGCTGCGGATGGAAGCCTTGCAATGGTGCGCCCTGCTATTGTGCATTGCCGGCGTGCTGGCGGCGGAGATGTTCAACAGTGCCCTGGAATCGATGGCGAGGGCGATCTCCACTCAGGAGAATCCCCATATCCGCGATGCGTTGGATATCGCCGGCGGCGCCGTGCTGACTGCGGCCTTCGGTTCGATCGCTGTCGGACTCGTACTCTTCGGGCACCGCGCTGGCCAACTGCTGGGTTGGTGGTGATTCGTAGAACGGAATTTATTCCGTTGCGTAAGATTTTGCGTCCTATCGTGATCCAGGAGTTTTTAATCGATGAAGTTCCTTAGCCGGCGATTACGTGCCGACCTGTTGCTGTTGCTGGCGGCCCTGCTGTGGGGTAGCGCATTTGTTCCTCAAAAACACGCCACAGACCATCTAGGCCCCTTTCTCTTCAACGGCCTCCGCTTCCTGCTCGGTGCTGCGATCCTGCTCCCCTGGGTGCGACCACGCCAATGGCCCTCGAAAAACTTCTTTCGCTGGGCATTGATCACCGGAATTCTGTTGGTAGGTGCCGCCGCCTGCCAACAGGCGGGCCTGAAATATACGACAGCCGGCAAAGCCGGCTTCCTCACTGGGTTGTACGTCGTCCTGGTGCCCGTGGTTCTCTTCGTGGTCTGGAGGCAAAAGATGGCATGGCGATCGTGGGCCGGTGCCTTCGTCGCCGTGGCGGGAGTGTTTTTGCTTAGTATGAACGATCAGTTCAGGCTTGGCTTGGACGAGGCTGGCTTTGGGGATGCCTTGGTGCTGGCGGGTGCGGTTCTGTGGGCGTTCCACGTCGTAATCGTCGGCCGTGCCGTGACCCAGGTGGAAGTCCTCTTGTTTTCAGTGGGCCAATACCTGGTTGCCGGATCGCTGAACCTCATTCTCGGGCTGGCCTTGGAAGCCGATACGCTGCCAGGGCTTGCAAGCTGCTGGCGGGACATCGTCTACATCGGAATATTTTCCGTTGCAGCCGGTTATACCCTTCAAGCCGTAGGACAGAAGCACGCACCTGCCGCCGATGCGGCCATTATCCTCAGCCTGGAAGCCGTATTCGCCGCCCTATTCGGATATCTGCTCCTCAAAGAATCGCTGAGTGCCTGGCAGCTTGTGGGATGTGCCTTGATCCTGGCTGCCGTTGCCATCGTCCAGCAATACGGCACGCGAGATCCCGCTACGTAGTATTCGGCACAACTTCATCTTAGACAGCGGCGGTGCCCTTCACCTGCGCTTGAGTTTGAACAACATGTGACATGGAATCTCCTGGGGTAATGGCGCAAAAAGAAAACCCACCCGGCCTTGCGACCGAGCGGGTTCTCGCTATCCTCTTTTCAATTCCTTGAACTTGGTATCAGCTCGTCTGAATCGGAATCTTCCTGACCTCGGGCTTCTTCTCCTCGGGCAGTTCCAGCCTGAAGGTCAGCGTCAGGATGCCGTCCTTCAGTTCCGCCACGGGATCGCCCTCGATGTTCTCCGGCAAGCGAAGCTGCCGCTTGAACGAACCGTAGGTCAGCTCACGGATGTGATACTGGTTCTCGCTCTTCTCGCCATTGGTCTTGCTGGACCCCGAGATTTCGAGAACGCCTTCCGGCAGTACCTGGACATTGATCTGGTCGGGCGAGTAGCCCGCAACCGTGGTTCTCACCACCAAATGGCCGTCCTTCGTGGTGAAGGCGTCGAGCGGCGGGAAGTTGGCCTTGTTCTTCATGCCCTCGGTGAAGTCCTGGCCGAACACGTCGTTGAGCATGCGGTCGAGTTGCCGCGAGACGGGACCGAACAATTCGTCCCGAGTAACAGGGCGCAAACGCAGAGTACCGAACATAGAAATCTCCTTTGACCCTTTGGGTCGGTTATGCCGCTCCGCAAGGGACACGGCGACTGTCCACCCCAAACGGGCGTGGACCTTAAATTTGCCAAAGTGGCAGGTTTTCCATGGGAAACATATAAGGACCGGCGAATCAATAAGTGTCGGGTTTTCGGAACGTACTCATCTCGCTCCGCGAGATGGAATGCATCTCGCGGAGCGAGATGAGTACAGTTATTGATTCGCCGGTCCTAAACGGCTCAAACAGCCCCGGTTTCTACTTGGAGGGACGGCGTCTTTGAAGGTAATCCCGGCGTCTCTGTTTTCAGCCCGGTTGGTGCGATGGAAATGCCAAGCTCGGGAAAGTATCGCCATCTCGCCCCACGCGGGGCCGGAAGGTTTTGGGTCTTGGGGGCTAGTCTTTGCCATGGGCAGGGACGTGTCGAGGCATGAACGGTTCAGTCCCGTATAAGACCTTCGGTCTCAGTTTCTGTCCCGGGGGGACTTACGATAATAGCCCAGCAGTTCACTGCTGGGTTTGGAATAACGAAGGAACTTCCGGAGTCCCGTAGGGACGGCTGAACCACAAACTTTACTCAGTCGTCCCTACGGGACTTTCAATTGTATTTACTTTTACCCAGCGATAAATCGCTGGGCTATTCTCAGGTGCCCCTCCGGGGCAAAATCACGTTTTTGAATCCCACCGGCTTGCCCGGTCGGATCGTTAGGTTCCTTGCT
>JANXQG010000159.1 GCA_025356915.1 Planctomycetota bacterium
CGCGTAAGCTGCGCTCGGCGCGGTCCCGTCGGGTCCAAAGCGGATCGCCCAGTTGATGGATCCACGCATCCCACTGTTTACGATCCGAATTTCGCGATACGGCGGCCATTTTCACCAATTCGTCCTCGGCAGCCCGAACCGTGCGGGCGACCTGCCAGTCCGGGCGGATGGATTCCAGCATCGGAAGAAAATTCTTGAGACACTCTTCTTGGTTGATGACCAGCAAGTGCCAGATCGACGAAGCTCGCAGCACGCGCGGCTTGCTTGCCCCCGGAAGTGACAAACGGAGGGGCTGCCCGGGAACCTGAGTCAAATCGAAGTACTTTTCCGGCTGGTCTTTGTCGGAATATCGCAGGACAAAACGACCTTCCAAACCTATTTCAATGACAAACTCGACTCTCGGCTGCTGGTAGGTATAGGTAAGGGATCTCGTAACTCCGTTGCCATTAAAATTGATCTGTTCACGAACGGGACCATCCGACGCAACCTGCTGCCTCGGCATGCCGAACATCCAGCCGCCATTATTACCATTGCTAACGACTCGTCCGGCCACCAAGGAGAACTTGGTGCGTCCCACGATCCACTGCTGAAACATGGGCGAACTGGTCGGCCCTTCGGCGGCGGCGATCTCGCACGTTGCGAATATCGTCGCTAGTATCCACAACGCGAATTGCTTCCAACGCATACGTCGCTCCTTAGCAAGCAGACTTCATTCTATCTTGTTGGTGTGGCCGCTAGCAACTACGGTTTTGTCAAAGCGGCCAGCAGATCGGCGGATTCCTCGGCCAAACCATGGTGATGCTGTTTCCAGCGGTTGCCCGATTCCGGAACAAAGAGGATGGTGGCAATTGAGGGGTGATGCCGGCAATAACTCATGGCGGCCTCAGGCCCCATGACGTAAAAGGCGGTCGAAATCGCGTCGGCCGCCGCGGCGGTAGGAGCCAAAACCGTGACGGAAAGCACGCCATCGGCCGGCCGACCAGTGCGCGGATCGAGGATGTGGCCATAGCGTTGCCCCCGATGGCGAAACGATTGAAACTGCGCCCCCGAAGTGCCTAATGCCCGGTCGTGCAATTCGATCTGCCCAAGGCGTCGCTCGTCGCTAAGCGGATCCTTGACGCCGATCGTCCAAGGCGAACTAAGTAGGTCAGGCTTTCCAGCCTGACTGGCATGCGGCGAAGGCGTGTCAGCCTGGAAAGGCTGGCCTACGGCCGAGCCGCGGGCGGCGACACTGCTATATCCGCCATGGACGAGAAAGTCGGAAACGCCGGCGGCCAATAGGTGCTCAACGGCGCGATCGACCGCATGGCCCTTGCCAATGCTGCCAAGATTCAATCGCACTCCCTTGCGAAGGAAGTGGATCGTCTTTTGTGCTTCATCGAGTTCAACCCATTGTCCACCCACTAGGGCCTGGGCCTCGGCGAGTTGCTCGGGCGATGGAATCATTCCTGCCCGCCGCGCAAAGCCCCAAACTTCCCAGAGGGGCGTTGCCGTGAGGTCGTAGGCCTCGCCGCTATCGCGCCAGAGTTGCATCGCCCCTTGCAGCAGCGCGAACAGATGCGGTTCGACTTCCACGGCCGCGTTGGCCGCCTCGCGATTGATTTCGGAAATGTCGCTATCCGGCTTGAAGAACGACAACTGCGCTTCGAGCGATTGCACGAGATCCAGTGCCTCCAAGGCGACTGCGGTTGCCTCACCCGCAATCGCAGCGGGCAAGCAAATCTCAAACTCGCCGGCCATCGCTTTACGGGAGAGATGAACCAGATGGGGTTCATTGGAATACTGGTTAATAACCTGTCCCAAGCTGGCGGCTTCGCGATCGGCTGCCGTCTGGCCGAGGAGGAAGCTGCGACGTGGTGTGCCGTGGGTCATGGCTTGCGACGCCGTTTCGTCAGTGCCAACGGCTTCAACTCGATCAGTTCAGCCAATCCCGCCGCAGCCAACTCAGGACCGCTTACGTATCGGCCGGCACGAGTCCACGCGACGATTTTCTCGGGCGTGGTGCCGAACAACTGGGCCAGGAGTACGTCCATGTCTTTTTCCAACTGCCCGAAATGACGTGCCCACTCGGCGGCCTCTAGCAGGGCGACATTTTCCTCGCTCTGCCACTTCATGTTGTGGAACAAGAGTACGCTTAACGGCGTGACCAGCCTGCGCTGGCAGGCGGCAAACGGCCAGAGCGCAGCCGAAGAGCATTCGCCCGCCACGATCCCTGTGGCCCGCAGGCCGCGAAGCACGATCAACGACACCAGCGCGATGCCGCAGTAAGGGCTTCCGCCCAAGGAATCGAAGTAAAGAGTACATTCACCGCCCGGCTCGACGGAAAGCAGTTTATCGCACAAATCAGACTGGTTCTCGGTCAGATCGCCCACCACGGCAATCTCCAGCGGACCTTCATGGACGCGGTCGGAGTTTCCCATTGTACCCTCAAAATGAAAAAGCGGATTGCGACAAAACTGGCGCAGTCCGCTAGTATTCTAACATATCGTAGAACGGAATTTCATTCCATTTTACTAAGTGCTATTCCATCTCGATGGCGTGAGTTGGGCAGGAATCGATACAGGCTCCGCAATCGGCGCATAACTCGCCGTCGATCACCGCCTTGACGTCTTTCAACTCGATCGCGCCACATGGGCACGTCTCGATGCAGTCGCCACAACCTTCACACTTCTCGAACTTGACAATCACAGACATAAACGAATCTCCTTACTGCAAAATTATGCCCTGCAACCGATGATCTTCCCGAGGCAAAGTACGGGAAATCAACAGTTTCGTCAGGCTCCAAAGAAATAAGTCGAACCCGCAGATTCGACTCTCTCTCTATTTGACGATACAAGCGACGATTCGTCAATCGAAATTTCTGCAAGCTTTGTGGATTTCCATCGACTCGCAGGCAATTCCCGTTTTATCGCAAGTTTTTCGCATGCTTGCGGTCCGATTAATATGCCCAATAGAGGGGTGGATGTGGCGGTCGCCTATCCCTTCCTTCCTGTCTGGGTTGTGTGTTCTGCTTGGCTCTGCGATTAGAAAATGCCGCCACCACCACCGCCATTGTTAAAGCCGCCACCGCCGTTGTTACCACCAATAGCACCACCGCCTGGGTTATTGCCAATACCCCCACCGGCATTGTTGCCGCCGCCAATACCACCGCCGCCGCCAATACCACCGCCGCCGCCAATACCACCGCCACCGGCAGCACCACCGCCAGCCATATTGAACGTGGTGACCTTGGAGACCGCCGAGAACAATGGCAGGCAAGTGATGCGAACATAACGCCGGTCGGCTGACACCACACCGGTTGCCTGTAGGTTCGTTCCTTCGGGCAGGGTGATGATGACCGGCTGGTAGCCTACCGCACTGTGCGCCCCGTTGGGCCAAGCCGCGGGAAAGGCATAAGGACTGATCTGCTGCGACTGCCCGGCCGCTGCGGCCGCTGCGGCCTGTTGGACGGCGCCCAGGGCGGCAGCCGCGCGCGGGTCGTTCAAGGCGGCGAGTTGCTGGGCAAGAATCTCCGGATGGCGGGTCAAGTTTGCTTGCGCCACGGCCGCCACCGCGGCGTTGATCACCTGTCGCTCTTGGACCGATTCTTTGCGACGGCCATCAGCCACATCGAACTTGACCAAGGCCTCGCCGCTGTCCAATGGGATCTTCTTTTCAAGGGTCTTGGCCAGCGAGGTATTGAAGTGGGTAATCACCTCGACCGAGACTTTGCCGGTCGTCAACTTGCCGAACACCCGGCGGATCAAGAGTTGGTAGTTGCCACTAAATGCCTTCGGGCAGGAATAGACCGCTACGTGTCCCGCGATGCTGGCCTTATTGTCCGAGGAGAGATCACCGACTAACATACCGCCGCTGGTTGTCCGCTGATTGCGGAGAGAGCAAACGGTGCCAGCAGGCTCTTTGACCATGATGTCGATGTCGGCATCACCCGTCCACTGCACCTTGACGACGCAGTCGCGGGCCATCGCCTGATTGAGAGTAGCTTCAAAATGGTCGGCTTCTTCGTTCCGCTTATGGTCGCGAAGATCGGTCAGCGTGGCCTGGGCAACGCGCAAGGCGTCGTCCCAAAGGTTGGCCTGGGCCGGCGGCCATGCCTGGCCGAGAATGCCCGCGGTCGACCATTCCAGACCGGGCAGGTCATGGAGCTTGCGAGCCACCATCATGCCGTGAAAATAAGGTTCTGGCCAGAGCGGTTCGGCCCGGGCAACTTGCCGGAAGATCTGCAATGCCCGCCGATCCATGTTGGCTTGCACCAGGTAGGCACCGAGGTACATCAGGTCGGCTGAATTCTGGGTAAACTCAGCGGCCGACATGATCGCACGATCCATCTCCTCTTGCGGCATGCCCGCCGCCTTCATGCTCATCGCAAGGATTTCATACATCCAGGGCTGGGCCTGGTCATGGCGGAGTGCGGCCTCGATAAGCGCGATGATTTCTTCGTGCTTCTTCGCGGCCTCGTCCTTCTTGTCGCGAAGAAGCACGAAGAAATCATCGCGCTTATCGAGGCCGCACTGCGCCACGACCAGGCCCAGCCCTGGATGTATGAAATCCTTGCGATGAGCATGAAGGCTGCGGGCATGCCGCAAGAGGAGATGGATCGTGCGATCATGTCGGCCGCTGAGTTTACCCAGAATTCAGCCGACCTGATGTACCTCGGTGCCTACCTGGTG
>JANXQG010000165.1 GCA_025356915.1 Planctomycetota bacterium
CGAGATTCCGATCGCTAAGTTCGCCCAACACCAACCGTTGTCCTTGGTCTCGATTCACGCATGGAAGCCGCTGTTGCACGAGAAAACAATGAAAAGGTGAAACAATGCAGATCAGTGTAGTTCAGTCCGGTTCTGGCAGCCTCCAACAAGTTAACGGAGGAAACCCATTCGCAAAGGTGAAGCAGGACTTCGAGAACCTTGGCAGCGCCCTGGATTCAGGCAATCTGACCGACGCCAAGAAGGCGTTCGCTCAACTGCAAAAGGATGCGCCCTCGCAAGGCGGCAAGAATAGCCCGCTCAGCGACACGATCGAGAGTCTTGGCAAGGCCCTGGATTCCGGCGATCTGAAATCCGCTCAAGATGCCTACGCCAAGATCAAGAAAGCGATGTCGCAAAAGCCGCCGGCGGGCGGGCCGGGGGGCAATCGTGGTGCAAGCGGAGCGTCGGGTCCGGGCGGCGGTTCCCCGTCCAACAAGACTTACGACGTGAAAGATACCAACAAGGACGGCACGGTCTCCGCTCAGGAAGAATACGATTACGAGTTGACGCATCCACAGGAAGCGAAGAAGGGGCAGGCGACTTCTCAGGCTACCGACAGCACAGCAAACGGTGCGGTTGGAGAGACGATCAATATCCAGGCATGACCTGCACCGATCGATCTCACCGGACTATCGTGTCACGGACCGTCTGGGAACTGGCTGTTTTGGATCGAGTTCATTGAGGGCGGCGCGCCGGTAAGTTCCCGGTGCCTTGCCACTCCATCGCTTGAAGGCGTTGGCAAATGCAGCGTCCGTTGCATAGCCGACACGCCCCGCAATCTGCTTGACGCCGTACTCCCCTTCAACGAGCAGGGTGCATGCCTTGCGCATACGGCATTCCAACAAGTACTGCTGGGGCGGTTTCGATAGCAGGTTCTTGAATCGCGAGGCAAATGCGGATCGCGACATTCCGACGCTGTCTGCCAGTAACGCCACAGTCCAAGGCCGTTCCGGCTGGCTGTGCATCAGGCCCAGGGCTGGGCCGATGTCCCGGTCCATTATTGCCGCAAGCCAGTTATGGCAGTCGCCAGGCAGTGTCGTTGCATACGAACGAACAGCCTGGATGAAGATCATCTGGACCAAGCGATTCACGATCGCTTGCCTACCGGGCCGGGTCGGTTCTGACTCTCGAAGAATTAGCCCAATTGTATCGGCCAGCCACGGTATCGGCCTCCCTTTCACGGCGGTGACATGGATGAACGGTGGAAGTGACGAGATCAACAAACCAATCGTCGTATTGTTGAATAGTAAACCTCCATAGACGAGTTTTGTCAGTTGCCTTTCTTTGCCGGACACAGATCGCCGTCGTCTTCCAACCTCGTCAACCGTGACGACTTGCTCGCCTGGTGTGCCCTGATCGGACGGGCTGCTGCAGACAGAATGGCCTTGCCCGTGTGTCGTGAGAATCATGTCGCCAGGCGCCAGATCGACGACGGCCCGCCTGCCTTCAATTTCAAACCGGCAGTGTCCTTGCAGAACGAAATAGAATCCGGCTGACCCACAGCCGCTCCGGATGCGCCATGGCGCCGTGAAGTTTGTCTCCTCTGCAACCCATCCTCGCAATCGAGCGTTCTCAAGCAACTCGCTTAACACATCCAGCGAAGCGGACGCCGTGATTACGGCTGAGTTCGGATCAAGGTCCCGCGCTTGCATGGACGGCATAGTGACCTTTGGAGAACGAGTATGGGATAACGCCCGGCGTGGCCTGTTGAACCAAGCCGGGCGCGATGGCTCATCGGTCTACTTCTTGGCTTCAACTTTGGCTTCCAGCGCCTTCAGCTTCGCCTCCAACTCGCTGAGTCTGGCATCCTGTGCCATAGCCGGAGGTGTACAACCATGAGGTCCCGGCATCGGTCTTCCCATCATCCATGGGCCCGGCCCTACGTGGGGCATCATCATGCTGGACATCGGGAAAGGTGGGGGCATCGTCACTCCCTGCATCGCGAATGGCGGAGGAGGCATCGGCATACCGGGCATGGGGCCTGGAGGCATCGGCATTCCTGGCCCAGGCATCTGACCCGCTGCTTGCAAGTGTGCCATCATTTCCTCGTGTAGTTTCTTCATTCCTTCAGTAAACTCCTCGACCGTTAGTTTGCCATCCTTGTTCTTGTCCATTTTCGCGAACAATGCCTTCAAGTCGGGTTCTTTACCCAGTGGTCCCACTTGGGGAAATCCGGAAGGAACATGGGGCATGCGGCCCGCTGCCCGACCACCAGGACCGAAGGGCAGCATCATTCCGCCACCCATTCCGGGCATTGGCATTCCACCGCCCATTCCAGGCACTGACATGCTGCCGGGCATTCCGAAGGGCGGCATGGCAGGCGGGTGCTCTTTGACCGCTGCCTTGAACTCCTCCAGCGTCACCTTCTTGTCGCCCTTCTTGTCAGCCGCCTTGAGGAAGGCTTTCAGAGGTTCGGGGGCATCGGCCGGGATCTCCTCGTCGGAAATCACCCCATCATGGTTAGCATCGAGCAACTTGAAAAGCATCTCGGGACCGGGAGAGCCGAGGGGCTTCGGCTCTTCCGCTGCCACGATCTGAGGCAGTACAAGAACGGCGACGACCGTCGCCAGACTCCACATCGTACTTCGCATCTTGGATTTCCTTTGCAAAAAGAGGGTTAATAGGGAAGATCAAGGGACTCGCAGCGACTCTCTATCGTATTAGTAACGATTCTGGCCAAGAACCGCCGCAGGAAATCGTTCGCTGACTGGCTGACCGTGCCTGGCGAAACAAAGCCCCCCCCCGAACGGCCGTGTAAGGCCAGGGCGAGCGTATGGGCTGTGCACCGTCCTACCGGTTGGGCGTTTCGCGCCAATCCAGTTATTCGTATCGCAGGGCTTCGATGGGGTCCAGCCGCGATGCCTTCCAAGCCGGATAGAAGCCAAAGGTGATGCCGACGCCAGCGGAGACGATCACGGCGGCAACGATGGTCGGCAGTGATGCCTCCGTCGGCCAATGGATATTCCACCTCACCAGGATGGATACTCCTCGGCCCAAAAGAATCCCTATGGCACCGCCAACGAGGCACAACACGATTGCCTCGACGAGAAACTGTCGGAGGATATGATGGCTTCGTGCGCCGACGGCCATGCGAAGCCCGATCTCCCGAGTGCGTTCGGTCACGGAGACGAGCATGATGTTCATAATGCCCACCCCGCCGACCACGAGAGAAATCAGGGCCACAATCAACAGCAACGCGCTCATCGACTGGGTCGTGGAAGAAAGTATTTTGATGATCTCCGCCATGTCGCGAACGCTGAAGTCGTCCTCGCCGCCCGTACGGATGCGGTGGCGCTGGCGCAATAGCGCGGTGATTTGGCTGATCGCCGGCTTGACCTTGCTTTCGGAGGCCGCCTTCACCAGGATCTGATCCACATTCGCGAAACGGACCGGTTGTGGAGTGTCGGCGGTCTGGATCGACGACCGACTGGGATAAAGCGATTTCGCGCTGGGATACAGGCTGTTCAAGGAGTTGACCGCATCGGCGGTCAAGGATGCGCTGGCGGCGGTACTGCTGCTCTGATTCGTATTGGTCAGGCTTGCGCCGCTGACACGGTATTTGATCGTGGACCATGGCGCAAGCACGAGATTATCCTGATCCATGCCCATCATGTCCGCTCCCTTGCGGCTCAATACGCCAACCACGCGAAACGCGATGTTGTTGATGCGGATTTCCTTGCCGATGGGAGACGTCTTCTGGAAAAGACTCCGTCGTATCGTATCGCCGATCACGCATACTTTATTGCAGTTGCGGACATCGCGGTTGGTGAACATTTCGCCTGTTGCCATATTTTGCCAGTCGCGGACGGCCAAGTAGGACGGTGTTGTACCGGTGACCTGTTCAGGAACACAATTGCGGTTGCCGTAGACGATCTGTGACCTGGCGCGGACGACCGGAGCGACGTCGAGCACGGCGGAACATTGGCGGGCGATTTCGTCGGCATCCTGCGGTGTGAGCGTAACGGCAGTGCCTGCACCGAGGTTCACGCCGCCGGTGTTCGTCGCTCCGGAGGAAATCATCAACGTATTCGACCCTAGGCTGGTGATGTTCTTTTGCAACATGGCCTTTGAACCTTGGCCGATTTCCGTCATGGCGATGACCGCGGCCACGGCAATGATCACGCCCAACGCCGACAACACGGACCGCATTTTGTTTCGCCGCAGAGCCCCTAGCGCGGTTCGCCACGTGGCCGGTAGCAGCGCCGGGACAGCCGGCCGCCGGGACTTGCCCGGTGTGTCGCCATAGAAGGTAGAAACGTCGCCGGGCGGCGATACGGGATCAAGGCCATCGGGTGCCATGTTCATCTCGTCGCGCTCGACCATTCCGTCCACGATGCGAATGATCCGATGGGCGTACGCAGCCACGGTTGGGTCGTGCGTCACCAGGACAACGGTAATCCCCTCGGCGTTGAGTTGCTGGAATACCCGCAGGATCTCGACGCTCGCGTGCGAGTCGAGGTTTCCCGTCGGCTCATCGGCCAGCAGTAGCGCAGGGCGGTTGACCAGCGCACGCGCGATTGCCGCTCGTTGTTGCTGCCCTCCCGACAACTGTGACGGTTCGTGACCGGCACGGTCAGCCAATCCAACACGGGCCAAGAGAGTCCGCGCCAGGCTGCGGCCTTCCGAGCGGGAAGCCCACTGTAGGGAGTAATCCAATGGCAGAGCGACATTCTGTAATGCCGTGGTGCGTGCGAGAAGATTGAAGCTCTGAAAGACGAAGCCGAGTTTTTCCGATCGCACCAGCGCTCGTTGATTCGGCGTGAGACCGCTCATCTCTTGGCCGTCAAACCAATACTCGCCCGACGTAGCATGGTCAAGGCATCCCAGAATGTTCATCAACGTGGTCTTACCCGAACCCGATGCGCCCATCAGAGCCACCATTTCGCCTTGACGAATGGAAAGAGAGATACCCCGGAGCACAGGGACTTCCACTTCGCCCACGTAATAGGTCTTGTAGATGTTTTCGATCCGGATCAATTCCATGAGTGAGATTTCCCAGGTGCTACATCGGCGGATGGGGAGGCTTGAAGCCCTTGGGTGGTTTCGGCAGGAACGGATTGCTCGTCTTATTGGCATCCGCTGCGTCAATATTCTCCTGGTTGTCCTGTCCGTCTTCCCCGGCAACTACCAGCATTCCCTCCTGCACATCGCTCCCGCTGACTTCAGTCATCATCCCGTCACTTGCACCGCCGATCACCTCCAACGGTTGGACGGAACCGCCATCGCTCGCGATCCAGAGGCATCCGCGATCTGAAGTGTTCGCTGAGTCGATGGATGGGGCAATAACTATATTGGTAGTCGGGGCAATTTGTGATGCCTGCGGTTGCCAGCGCAAGGCCGCATTAGGCACCAGCAATACCCCGGACCGCTTGTCCACCTCGAAGTGGACGCTGGCGGTCAGATATGGCAGCAACTTGCCGCTGGAATTGTCGGTCGTCACGACCACGGTGTAGGTGACGACATTCTGCGTCATACTCGCGTTCATGCGGACTTGGGCCACTTTGCCTTGAAACGTCTGGCCCGGGTGTGCATCGACCGTGAACCGCACGGGCATGTCCACGCGGATCTGCGCGATATCGGCCTCATTCACCGAGGCCCATACCTGCATCCGCCGCAAGTCCTTGGCGATGAGGAACAAGCTGGGGGCGTTCAGGCTTGCGACAACAGTCTGGCCGATGTTGACGCGGCGGTCGATGATAACCCCCCGGACCGGCGACTTGATGGTCGTATAGCCCAGGTTCGTCTTCGCCATGCGCAGCGAAGCCTTGTTCTGGCGAACGGCCGCCTTTCCGACCGCCACGTTTGCCTTGGCTGATTTGTAATTCGCCCGAGCGATGTCGTAATCGCTTGCGGCGATTGCCTTCGACGCGAGGAGGCTCTCCGCACGCCTCCATTCCTGCGCTGCCTGCTCGCATTTCGCCTCAAACTGCAACCGATCGGCCTCGGATTTCTCCAGGGTTGCCTCTGCCTGCTCCAGCGCCGCTTCATAGGGAGTGGCGTCGATTTTCGCCAGCAGGGTGCCTTTTTCGACCACGGAGCCATAGTCGATCGACCTGGCTGGATCGCGCGGGTCGG
>JANXQG010000167.1 GCA_025356915.1 Planctomycetota bacterium
CAGGCCCAACTCTGGTTGGCCTCAATGGAAGCCGCCGCTCAGCGCTGGACGGAAATGGGTGATGCGGCCGCGGTGAACTTGACCCGTGCCTTGGATGAAAGCCTGAAGCATCACGCCGAGCGACTTGCCGCCAGTGAGGAAACCGTTGCCAAGCAAGGTCGCCAGCAGTGGGAGAAGATTGCCCAGGCCCAACTTCAACATGTCCAAAGTCTGGCGGGAGTGCAGGACTCTCTGGCCCAGCAAGCGGAGACGATGGGGCGCATTCTCCATGCAACTGGTGACGTCGAACAACTTCAGGATGTCCTGAATCGCAACCTGGCCGCGTTGGCTGGGGCCAAGAACTTCGAGCAGACCGTGCTTGGGCTGGCGGCCGCAATCCATTTGCTTAACGGGCGGATGGTCGAAGCGACGCTGGCGGAACCGGCTGTTCAACTTGAATCTAAACGCCGCACCACGAAGGCCGCATGAAAGCGATTTGGTTGACCAGGAACCGCCGCAGGCGGCGAGGGGCACCACGCTTCTCGCTGTTTCCTTTCCTCGCCGTGCTGATATGCACGATGGGTGCGCTGGTGCTAATGTTGCTTTCGGTCACTCGCCAGGCTCGCCTGCAAGCCGCCAGGGAAGCCGTGGTTAAGAACGCCGAGAAACAATCGAGCATCACCGCGGAAATGGAAATGGTCCAGTGGCGGGTCGAACAACTGAAAAAGTCGCGTAAGGAAACCGAGTCCCAACTGACCGAGTCTCGGCTCGTGCTGGGCCATATCGAGGACCATGGTCGTCGGCTCCGCGATCAATTCCAGGAACTCTCTCGGCAGGTCACGAAGGCCACGGAAGAAGGGCTGAAACCGGGCCGCTTTGTCGCTGCCGGTGAAGAGGAACTGCGGCAGGTTGAAGGCCAGATCGCCGAAGCCCAACAGCGACTTGCTCAGGCCCAACTCTCAGCCGCTAAGCGTCCGAAATCTTATGCCATCGTTCCCTACGATGGTCCCAATCACACCCGTCGCCGCCCCATTTATATCGAATGTCGCGGCGACGCCGTCGTGTTGCAGCCCGAGAACATTGTTTTCACCGAGACCGATTTCGATGAACCGCTAGGCCCTGGCAATCCGTTGGCCGCCGCCATCCGCGCGGCCCGCGAACAGATGCTCCTACAAGGCAGCGTCGATCCACAAAACGCGGGCGAACCGTATCCGTTGTTATTAATTCGTCCTACCGGTATTGCTGCTTACGATGCCGCCCTGGCCGCGATGAAGTCGTGGGGATCGGAGTTCGGCTACGAGTTGATCAACGAAGACTGGCAATTGAAATATCCTCCGCCGGTACCAAACGTAGCCAAGTCGGTTGCCCAGGCTGTCTTTCTGGCCCGGCAGGAACATATCCGATTGATCGCCGCCGCGCCAAGCAAGTATGGCAAGCGGCCGCGCACCGGCAGCTATCGTTCGCCCACCGGCGGTGAAGCGGCCGAGCAGGGCAGGGCAGGGGAGGTCGAGAGTCCAGGCTTCTATTCTTCCAAGCCGACTGACCGATATGGCCGGGATTACGCCGGCGGCGGATCGTCCGCGACTGGCCGCAGCGGTGGACGCAGCGGTGGCGGAGGCCGTGGCGGAAGCAGTGAAAGCGGAGGGAGCAACGGCAACGGCCCAAGCGGCGACGCCGAGTTTGCTGCCAACAACCCTTACGCTTCGCTTCCCGCTCCTGGCATGGCCGGTGTACCGAGCATGAACCCCGGTGGCAACGGAACTGGTTTGGGTTATGGTCCGGGAAATGCAATGGGGTATAATCCCGGAAATGGAATTGGCGGTGTTCCAGGATCTGGTGTCGCAGGCGGTATGGCCGGTTCACCGGGCATGAATCCCGGTGGCAACGGAAATGCTTCAGGAAACGCTGTTGCTGGCGGCCCCGACGGCTCCCCGGCCATGAATTCCGGTGGACCAGAAAATGGCTCCTCGCTCCCCGCTCCCTCCAACGGTCAGCCAACCGGCGGCTCGCCTGCCGTGGCCGGAGTTGCTCGTCCTGATGGCTATATCAACGGCCGAGCCAATGACGGAAATCCCGCGCCCGTGCGGACTGAGCCATCTTCCTCGATGGCCATGGCTCCCGCGACGCCGCTTCGTCCCGGAGAATGGCGTCCGAGCGAAGAAACAACTCCGCCCAAGCGCGATCGCGACGCAGAAGAGAAGGAAAAGAGGGAAAAGAAGAAGCATCCTTACGACGAGGTCAAGCTCGATCGCAACCAGAATGACTGGGCCTTGCGCAATGCCACGCGGCATGCGGCCGCCATCAGTCGGCCAATCCACGTCGATTGTTATCCGGATCGCATCGTGCTTGTGCCAGAGGCGGGCAGCGGCGAACCCAGCGTCATCCATTGTGATTACGGCGGACATCGCGACGCCGACAAGCTCGTCGCCGCCGTTTGGGAAATCATGGACACCTGGGGCATGGCCGGCCGCGAAATGTATTGGCGACCCGTACTCAACTTCTATGTCGCCCCAGGTGCCGAACCGCGAATGCTCGATTTCACTCGTTCATTGGAAGGCAGCGGGCTAGTGATCGAGCGGAAACAGTAAACACCAATCTCCCCTCCCCTATTGGGAGATAGGGAGGGGGTGAGGGCCGTTTGGCTCCCCTCGCCCGCACGCCCTACCCGGCATGATGGGAGAGGGGCATACAATAAATTCCCTCTCCCTTTGGGAGAGGGGCATACAATAAACTCCCTCTCCCTTTGGGAGAGGGGCAGGGGGTGAGGGAAGGAATACTATGGCACACACCGCCGAACACGAAGAAGCCGTCAATGCCGATTCGTTTCTCGATATCGTGGCCAGTGTCGTTAGTGTCATGATTATTATGGTCATGATGACCGGGCTGAAGATTAAGAACACACCACTAGATGCTCCGCCCACCAGCGAGGTTGCCCGAGTCGGCGGTGATCTGGTCCAAAAGCAGCATGAAGAACAGATGCTCCGCGGCGACGTGGAAAAAATCGCCACGGAGATGGAACAGGTTCAAACTCAGACGGCTGTACGGCAGCGAGAACGCGATATCCTGGTCCTAGCCACGACCGGGCTCGATCAGCAGTTACGCGGTGCCCGGCAGTCGGCGGCGCAGCCATCGCCGCCCGACGGTCAATTGGCTGCTAAGGTGATGGACGTCCGCAGCCAGTTGGAGATTCTCAACCGCCAGCGAGAGGCGATCGAAAAGTCTCCCGCGCAGTCGGTGCAGATTGAGAGTTTCACCACGCCGCTGGGCCGTACGGTCGACGGCCGCGAGTTGCACTACCAGCTCATTCATGGGCGCATCGCTTACGTGCCATTGAACGAGCTTGTTCAAAAGGCCATGTTGGACCTCAAACGCAAGGCCTACAAGCTTTCGGAGCGGCCCGAGTTGACCGACACTGTTCCACCCGAGCAAGGTTTTCGCCTTACCTATACGATTCGGCTTCGTCCGCCGACGATGGACGAGGTTCGCGAGTCGGGCAGTCAGCGGCCGAAGATCGAAGACCGCGTTGTCCTGACACCGGTCAGCGACAATCTGGGCGAGACGCTCGACGAGGCATTCCGGCCTGGCTCGCAGTTTCAGCAATCTCTCACGGACCGGCGGGCGAAGGATGCCACCATTACGCTCTGGACCTATCCCGACAGTTTTGACGACTTCCGCCGAGTGAAGAAAGAACTCTATCGACTCGGCTTCCCCGTTGCAGCCCGGCCTTTGCCCGAAGGCGTGCCGATCAGCGGATCTTCCCAAGGCAGCAAGTCGACGGCCGAGTAAGGATTGCCAACATCAATCGCATCCGCTAGAATGGGTAGAGGTGTAAGTTCACTCGGTTACGAAGGATTCCCTGATATGCGAAATCGAGCTCGTTTGTCCATGTTTATTCTGACCGCTGGAATAGCGGGCATGATCGTCCTGGTTGTCGGTGCCGCCATGGCGGTTACCCCTGCTCAGCAGCAAAAGATAGAC
>JANXQG010000239.1 GCA_025356915.1 Planctomycetota bacterium
CCAAACCGGTGATCCAGGCGGGGATGGCCCGGCCGGACATGAAGAAATCGGCGCTATTCTTCATCGATCGCTTCAGCGCGAATCCGATTCCCAATACGAAAATGACGTAGATGGCAAGAATTGCGTAGTCGATAAATTGCAGTTGGCCCAGTTGCATGGAAAACTCTCCCGAGGTCGCGGTGAACTTTCAAGGAAAACTAATTATGACGCACGCCCACATTGGACTGCAAGGGTGGGGCGAAATTATTTACCCCAAAATCTGTTCCGCCGCACGCTCCCCGCCATGGATGCAGTCCGGCAGGCCGACTCCGCGAAACGCGCTTCCGGCCATCTTCAAACCGGGCAATAATGCCAAACGGGCATCGATCCGGGCAACACGTTCCAGGTGACCGACATGATATTGGGGCATGGTTCGCGGCCAATGGGCGATGTCGCAAAATTCCGGCTCGCCCTCGATTCGCAATAGCGGCCGTAAATGTGCAAGCACCAGCGGCAAAAGTTGAGCGTCGGGCATTTCCGCCAGTTCCGGCCGCTGGGCCCCGCCGACAAAGACTCGCAACAGCGTCTTCCCCGCCGGGGCACGATGCGTATATTTTTGACTACTGAAGCTACAGGCGAGAATCGGGCTCTTTTCAATCGACGGTACCACAACCCCCATGCCATCCAGCGGATGCCCCACCTGTTTAAGGTCGTAACCCAGCGAGACAATCGCCGTACCCGAATACTCAATTTGCCCAAGTTCCGATGCCAACTCCGCATCGATCGGGGCCAGCAAAGGGCTGGCGCGATGTGCCGGCACGGCCACAATCAGGGCATCAAATTCCAAGAACTGCCCAGCCCCCGCAGGGAGTATTCGCCAGACGTTGCCGCTCCGCTCGATTTTCTCAATCGGCGAGTTCAGACGGATTGATTCCGGCGGCAATTTTGCGGTGATCGCGTCAACCAGCGTGCTAAGCCCCGCAGACAAGGTAACGAACATGCTGTACCGAGCACCGCTTTCCACCTTGCCCGTGGGTTTGTGCTTCATTTGATGCCGCATGGCACGGATCAGGCTGCCGTGCTGCTTTTCCATCTCCCGGAAGCGGGAAAGCGTGGCCTTCACGCTCAATTTCTCCATGTCGGCCGCATAGACCGCGCTGATCAGCGGCTCGACCAGCCGGTCGAAAGTCTCCCGGCCAAGCCGGCGGCGGACAAACTGGGCCATGCTCTCGTCGTCGTCGTCGAGACGCGGCGGAATGAAGTATTCCAGGGCCGCCCGAAGTTTTCCCAGCGGGCTCAGGATCGGCGTGACTGCCATCGGCCAAAGCTGCGTGGGGGCCATCATTAAGAAGCCGTCCGGCAGTTTATACAATCGGCCACGGCGAACCACGAAGGTGCGGCGACAGTTTGTATTGGTCTGCACAAGCTGGTCCGCCAACCCTAGCCGCTGGCACAATTCGAGTGCCCAAGGCACCGTGGTAATGAAATTGTCGGAGCTTTGCTCGACCTGGAAACCGTCGCGATGCACGGTGGAAAGGACGCCTCCCAGCCGCGAACCGGCCTCAAAAAGCGTTACCTGGCTCTGGGGAGCCAGCTCCTGGAACCGATGAGCGGCCGCCAGCCCGGAAATTCCACCACCAATCACGGCGATACGTTGAGATTTATGTAAATTCATGCGATTATTTTACCAAATCTCATCCAATTCTCCCAGCCGAGTTTTTCGGCTAGCTTCGGCAAGGGCCTCCCGACCCAGCCGACTTGTACAAACCGAAAAACTTCATCTTGGCTTGGTCAAAGGTTTCTGTTACGCTCTCCCCCATCGAAGCCACCGCCACGGATTGGAGCCGGTGGGCAATGTTCCTGGCCGGTAGGGTCAGATTTTTAGTGGATGGATGCAATATCTCAAATGGAATTAAGTTGTGAGAGGCCGACAAGGAAGGAGGCCACCATGTATTCCGAGCAGAAGCAGGAAATCCGTGTCCATATTCGGTGGATGATCCGCCGCGACATGGCCGAAGTCCTGCAAATTGAGCGTGAAAGTTTTGAATTTCCTTGGATTGACGAAGATTTCATCCGTTGCCTGCGCCAACGCAACTGCATCGGAATGGTCGCAGAGCATGAGGGCCGCGTCGTCGGTTTCATGATCTACGAGCTGCATCGCACACGAATCCACGTGCTGAACTTCGCCGTCTCCAAGGCGTATCATCGCCTAGGCACCGGCAGTCAGATGATCGCCAAGCTGGTCGCCAAGCTATCGGCACAACGACGAAGTCGCATTGTATTGGAAGTCCGTGAGACCAACTTGGGGGCCCAGTTGTTCTTCCGCGAAAACGGCTTCCGGGCAATTTCCGTATTGCACAAGTTCTACGACGACACGCCCGAGGACGCCTATTTGATGCAGTGTCGCTACCGCACCGAAAAGCCAGCCAAGGTACAGTCGCCCGAACATATCGTCCGCCGCGCCGCCTAGGCTGCGAGAATTTCAAATTCAAACCGCGAGGAATTCCCTAACCGGTGGCTAACTGCCCCCGGTTTTTCTTTGAAATAACGGCCCATTTCTGCTGCCTGCATGGCAAGATAGGCAATCTAAGGCTGGTTTACCGTTTATTCCGATTGTCCGGTCGCGCGTTCGGTAAACCTTACCGCCTAAGGGGCTTGTACGTAAAGTTCCGCTTGCAACGGTTCCGATGAGAATTCTACCTAAGCCGCCTGAAGCGGTTACGGCAATTTTAGCGGCTGTTGTGACCTATGTAGAACGGAACTCATTCCGTTTGCCTGAAAAAGAGAACGCAGCGGAATAAATTCTATTCTACAAAAAGGTCTCACAGCCCAAAGTCTGACAGAAAGCCAGACGGCGCAAATCAATACTTTCAGGGGGGAATTGTCATGCGATTTCTATTAAACCTCACTGCCGCCGCGCTGCTGGTGGCAAGCGGAATCGGAGGAATGACCTTCGCTACGGCGGCCGACCGGGAGGCACGGACCGCAATTATAGGCCGCCAGCAAATCCTTGATGAACTGTCCGCGACCTTGGAGAAAGGCTATCTGACGCGGATGGAACAATACCGCATCTTGCTCCATGCCAAGGAAGTACTCACTGCCGACGACCTCCATGGGCTGGAGCAGACGCTCGATCGTATTGCAACCCGGCAGGCAACCATCCAACCAGCCAAAACTGTGGTGCAGAGCAAAGCCCCGATTCAGCAAAGAACCGACGAGCCAGGAACCATCACGCCCTCAAAATACGAGGAACCAAATACCGCAGAAATACCGGTCGGCGACGAGCCAATGCGGAAGAAAGCCAAGGCTTTGAGCGATGGCACCCTTGTGGAAGAAATCCCGTCGGGCATAGGCCAGCCAGCCATCCATCTCGACAGCGACGATTCAGAAAGCTCTGGGTGTGCTATGGAAGCGTGCCATCCCCGCCGACGCTGGCTAAACGTCAATTTCATCTCGTCGATTGATGCGTTCAAGGGACCTGTGGATCTCGCCAATTCCAACGGTAATTTTGGCACGCGGCTAGGTGTCAACGCCGCTGTGCCAATCCTTCCCCGCCTGGGCGTCGCCCTCCAGGCCGGATCCTCCGTGGTGCTCAGCAATTTGAAAGGCTCGAACTTACCCGAGTTCAATTCCAGGATTCGCGATCAAGTCTTCGCTACGGTCGGCATGTTCCAGCGGATCAATAGTGAGGAAGGGGCTTTTACCTGGGGTTTTGCCTACGACTGGCTGTTCGACGATTACTATTCCAATTTCCATTTCGGCCAATGGCGGGTGAAAGCGTCCTTCGAGCCCGACTCCTGCAATGAATTCGGTATTCAAGCATCCGTGCCTGAACACGGTTCGTCAGCCACGCTCACCGATTTTTTCGGTAACACCGATATACTGGGTTTCAAGCCGATGACTCAGGGCTACTTATACTGGAAGCACACTTGGAGCAATGATGCCAGTTTGACCGGCCGGTTTGGCATGGCCGAGCGGCCCGGTGAATTCGTCTTCGGTACCGAAAGCCGTGTCCCGCTGACCAAAAACCTAGCACTGACGAGCGATTTCAGCTACATCATGCCCAGCGCGGGGGGTGGGCCAAACGCAAGCTTGGAAAGAAGTGGTCAGGCTCAGGAAATCTGGAATGTCTCGGTTGGTATCGAGATCGTACTCGGTGGCTTTAGCCGCGGCTGTGCAGCCCGCTTCCAGCCGTTCCTGCCCGTGGCCGACAATGGATCGCTGGCCGCCCGCATAGGCAGTGAGAACATAGTGCCCCCGTCCAATTAAGCCAACGTAAAACCATAACTTGCGCAGTTGCTCGTAGTACGGATTGGCAATCCGTCCTACGGTGATTGGTCAACTTATTCTTTTGCAACGCCTAAGGCGCTGAACGATACCTCAGCAGGTTCATCATGACAAGCCGAATTGCCGATTGCCGATTGTTCCTCAGCGAGTTTCGCAGGAACTTCCGTACCACCGGGGCAATTTTGCCCAGCGGACGACGACTTTCGACAGCACTGGTCCATTTTGTCCGCGAGTCCGCCGATCATCGACCGCGGCGGATCCTTGAAGTCGGGCCAGGTACTGGTGCCGTAACTAGGCACCTGATCCGCAGTATGCAACCCACCGATTGCCTCGATCTGGTCGAGCTGAACCAAAGCTTCGTTGATTGCCTCAACGACCGCTTTCGTTCCGATCCCGAGTTCCAATCGGTGGCCCAGCGCTGTCGCGTACTGCACTGCCCGATTGAAAATCTGCCGGCCGAAACCAGCTACGACGTCCTAGTGTCTGGGCTACCGATGAATAACTTTGCCGTGGCGGAGGTCGAGCACATACTCGGCATCCTTCGCCGACTTGCCGCACCGGGCGCGACCGTCTCGTTCTTTGAATACATGGGTATTCGGCGATTGAAGGCAGCGTTTAGTGGCCGAACGGAAAGGACTCGGCTTCGAGGCATCGAGCAGCTCGTCGGCCGGTTGCTGAAAGACCACGAGATCCGCCGCGATTGGATCTGGTCCAACGTCCCGCCCGCCTATGTGCATCACGTGCGATTCTAGCCCTCTGCCGCCACCCTTGGCACCGGGGCCGCGTGCGGCGGGAGTTCTCCGCGACGAACTCGCACTTCTGCCGGGGCCTCAATGCCTACCCGAACTCGATCGCCGTTGACCCTCACGATTGTCAAGACAATCGAATCCCCCAGGTGAATTCGTTGGTTTTCTTTCCTCGATAAGACCAGCATAATGAAACTTCCCTGTATTTTTGCTCTCAAAGCTGCTTCCAAGCCGACAGCGCAAAAACCTATGCCTACGCGCCATGCCCGGTATTCAAATCAGCTTTGTCGTGTATGAATGGATATAATTCTTTGCATCAAGCCTACGTACAGTTCGATGCGAATGGTTGGATTTTAGGACTATCAATCAACTGCGTCGTTTGAAATCGTTCTCCACCGGAACCATAGAAAAGGATCTTGTTTCGATCCGTTTCCCAAATGGCCGAGAATTGTGTAGCACGCGGTCCGTGCAGGCAAAAGTAGATCCCGCACGGCTTGTCGCGCCGTCGCAAGATCCGTTCTGTCATGGGAAACGCGCCTGTCTGAAGCTCGTGCTGATTGCAAATTGTCGTGTTGACGTAGTCCCGAAGATCTTCCACACTGCCGATCTGTTGAAAACAAGTCAACATTTCTGAATAAATACTCCTGGTAACTCGCAGAATATCCCTGTTCGGATATCTGCGAAGAAGAGGCAAGATAGGATAGCTGCCGCTAGTTTAGGCTATCGGCAATTTGGGTGCGAGAGTTTGCAGAGTCCTAATGCAGTTTCCAGCGCAATTGTCCGCGGTGCGAAAGATTTGTCATCGCCCATACTAATTGCAATATAAGGAGATATGGCAATCGAAGCGATCGTGGGATAGATACTTAGAAAGTTTTTTCTTAAGTGTCCTGCGGATTGCATAATCGAAACACTCGTCTCATTCTACCTGTCTTATGACTGGAAATCTTAGAATGGAATTCATTCCGTTCCACGGAGACAAGTAACGGAATGAATTCCGTTCCACGAAGCAGTCGTTGCACTTCACACGACTTGCGAGCAGGCAATGTCCTGCTCACCATGAAGCTGATGGCGGAGCCAGCGACTCCACCAGAGCATTTGCGCCCGCAAGACCATCGCGGGAAAGAAGGTGAAGCGGTAGCTGGTCTGAACGCTGGTTCGCCATGCTTGTTTGGAGTCGTGACTGCCGGTGCCGAGGTCATAGTAGCGATCGCCACGAAGATGCCCGTCTTCGAGCATCATTTTCTGCAAGACCAGACCTGGCCGCAGATGCTTGAACTGAGGATCAAAACCGCGTCGCAGGCCATAGACAGCGCCTTGCCAGCAGTAGTTGTACAAGAAGGCTGCTGGCTCATTGTTGAAATAAAGCAGGTTTAAGTCGACGGCACCGAGGCGTGCCGCAGCTGCATGGGCGTCGCGCAAAAATCCGCTGACCTCGGTGTGGCAAAGATTCGTCTTGTCGCCGCCTTCGCCCTGCCAGCTTCGCTGGGCAAGTTCGACGCACGTATCATAAAGATCCCAGCGCGGATTGACTTCGCACCCGTAAGCCGGCTCAGGCCGATAGCGAATCAACTCCATCTTGCCCTGCTCCGCCACTCGCTGCTGAAGACGATCGATATTTTTGCGAAACTTGGCCTCGCGGCCTTGCCAGTAGACCTGCCAAGTCTCAGGCAATTCGACCAGCGAGCTACGATCCCACTTTTGCCTGCAAGGGCGAAAACCGGTCTGGGCCATGGCACGCTCGGTGCGACCCAGGTCGGTGCTATCGGCGTCGATCCAGCGGAGATCAAGCACATCCCAGTCGCGCGGAGTCTGCCGCACATGCCGCAAGGCGGCGACGAGAGTTGCGGAAGGGTTCGGGCCGATAGGACCAAAAAAGGTCGCCCAATCGTGCAATGGGTAGGTCAACATGCGGAGACGGCCAACGCGTGTTGACTCGGTCCGCACCACGAACGGCACGATACCGACTGGCTCTCGGCTTTCCGTCACCACGAGAACCCGGAGATGCTGACCAGCCGCAAAATGCTTCCAATAACATTCCAACCAGTCCAGCGAATGAAAGAAGCTAGCTCCCGTCGTCTGGGCCAGCAGCGTTTGCCAGGACAGCCGAAATTCGCTCAAGTCCTTGCTCTGGTTAATTTCACGGACTTCGATCATGCGATAATCTGGGTTTCATGCACGAGGTCGACCAATAAGGATTCAAGCAAGCGGCATGCCGGAGCGAACCGAGCCGCTTCGCCATCGCCGTAATACAAGTTTACTTCGGAAATTCCACTTAATTCCGTCCGCACTCCCATTTGCCGACCAGGTTGTCTTTTTCCGACCTAGGAGGCGAAAAGGCAACCTGAGCCACACGGTTAACGGTTCGTGTGCAGCGTAAGATGAATGATCTCGGGCGTGCAATTCATCCGCAGCGGCAATTCGGCGGAGAGGCCGCGGCTGACGTTGAGAATCGTCGGCGGGGCGTAAAACAGCCCGGAGGCATATTGTACGCCGTTGTAACTGGGGGCGAATACCGGGCCGATTAGCGGCAGACGTATCTGTCCGCCATGGGTGTGGCCAGCCAGCAGCAGATCGCCGTCGCCCTTACGTGCCCAAGAGAACTGATCGGGCGAATGCGCCAGCAGGAGTCGAAAAGGAACCTCGCTCCGTGGCGGGAATGTGCTCGGATCGGCGGCCGGTTTGAACCAGGGCAACTCGTTGCCGGCCAAAAGCACCGGTTGTCCGCGTACCTCGATCACCTTCCAGCAGCCGCCTAGGTAGACCAACCCGCAATCGCCCATCACCCGCTGTAACCGCCGATAATCGACGCGGAGATCGTGATTGCCGAAGATGTAGTAAACGCCGTAACGGGCTTTCAAACGGCCGAAGGTGTCAGGAACCCAGTCGATGAACTGCGTCTTGTCGACGAGGTCGCCCGTAAGGACCACGATCTCCGGCTCCAGGGCGTTGCTCATCCGCACGATCTCTTCAAAGAACGGCCTACCGATCCGGCCCGTAAAGTGAAAGTCGGAAAGATGGACAATCGACAATCCTTCCAAGGCGGACGGCAAGCGCGGCACGTCGAGACCGCGCTCGGTCAGGTCCAATTCCAGACTCTCATTGCCTAGCAGATGGACGATCGAGAGGTGCGGATGATCGGGAGAATGCAAGACATTGCTCGTCGCCAAACTGCGGCTGCGGTGGAAGCGGAGGATGGACGAGCCGTTTTGCAGGAACGTCCATCGAAGTCGCTGCACGAGGGCAACTACCGCGCTAATCCAGCATAAGCCGAGGTAGCCCTCAAAGGCCAGCATTCCGGTGGTGTTTACCGCAGTTGACGAAAACATTCGCCAAGGCATAAGGGACTGCGCATCGACCGACAACAGCCAATAAGCGGCCACCCAAGGCGGCACAAGGAGAACGAGAAACAAGAGCCTGCTAAGCTGCTTAATGATCGTGTGCGGCCAGTCCGTGGCGTGCGCGCGATTGATGACCGCAACCCAGATTGCGGCATGTCCAGCAACAGCGACAACGAGGAGAACAACCGCAGCGATCACGTCTGTGGCACCGGTCCTGGCGGCACCGATCCTGGCTCTTGAATAATGTGTTCCACGGCAGTCAGAAGCTGATCCAAACGGAATGGCTTGTAAAGAATAGCCCAGGCCGGCAACCCTATCTTTCGGGCGTTGACGATCGAATGACCGGGATCATAACCAAAGCCGGTCATCAAAACCAGTGGCACGGGGACGACCACTTCCTGAAGCTTGAGCATCAGTTCGTAGCCGTTCATGTCCGGCAGGCGGATGTCGGCGATGATTACATCATAAGGTGTATCGGTCATAGCGCGGACCATGCCCATCGCCTCGGCCCCGTCGTGGGCAGTTTCCACCGTGACCGTGTAACGGTCCAGCAGGCCGTGGGCTGCACTTCGTACGTTGCCGTCTGCATCGACGACCAGCACGCGCCGGTCTCGCAACAGCGGACGATCCTCCACTAGCATGGCGACCGGGTGGGCCTGACCGGGCGACATGGTCTGGCCGACCTTCTGGATTACCTGTTTGATGTCGCGGGCATTGCGAAGGATTCGCTGCAATCGCTCGACCACCTCGGGTTCGTGGCCAATGTAGCGCTCCATCACGTTGACGGCCTCGTTGAGGATCTCGTCAACCGGCAAGGCCACCGCGCTGTGAATAGCCTCGACGCTCTCGGCGGCTGTGTTCGCCTTTTCGGCCACCAGCAGTTCCAAGGTATTCAGCGCGGCAGCCACGTCGCGGCTAAAGATTTCCAGAAATTGAAGGTCGCTCTCGCTGAATGCCCGCGACTCCATGCTTTCCACGTTGAAGGTGCCGATCACCTCGTCGTGCAGTAACAACGGCACGGTCAGCGAACTCTTCGCCCCGCGGGCACCTTCCAGGAAGAGCGGGTCTTCGGTCGTGTCTTCGCAAAGGTAGCTCTTGCCGGTCGCCGCCACGAAACCCGTCACGCCGTTACCTAGGGGTAGGGCGTACAGGTCGCGTGTCGCCGCTTCGGGGTCCATGGCCACGGCCAAGAGCGGTTCCAGGCGATTCGTCTTGCGATCCAAGAGACGAATCTCAGCCACCTCAAAGTGCAATAGGTCTTTGGTGAAGTGGATGATGTTGGATTTGAGAAGCTCGATCCTGTCGCGGATCGGCATGTGGAACACTTCTTCTGGAGTCAGGTCGGCCAACTCCATGCCGGCCTGATGGATCGCGGCCAGTTTCTGCTGCTGCTGCACCTCAATAGTCACGTCGCGGATCGTAACAATCAGATGACGAGCCGGGCCTTTTAACTCACGGACCGGGGCAGCTTGCACCTGGAAATAGCGATTATCCTGGCTTCGCAGCGTGGAACTCGTCCCCTGGCCGGTCGCCAAAGCTGTGTGGAAGGGACAAAAATCCGGCCCTAAAATTTCCGGGCTGCCAAGTGCCGAGTAAAAATTGACCCCCACGACCGAATCCCGTCCGCTCCATTCACACATCCGGACGTTGCCCCAGGTGATCGTGTTGTCGCTCTCCAGCAGGACGACCCCGTCGGGCATACCCTCAAGAATCTGTTCATTCTGTAGGAGCTTGCCAATCTCGAATACCTCGCGGAAGTACTGGGCAGTGACGAAAACGCCGTCGAACTGCTCGCGGGTCAGTAGAGCCAGTGCTCGCATGGGATTCTGCACGACAACCACTTCGCGCGATTGGGACGCGACAGAGAGCGTTTGCTCGACGCTCTCGCGGGAGTCACCCACGAGCAGGATTTTGGGCTTTTCCGGCAATGTTTTCATACTCCGGCGTAATCAAAAATTAAATGTTTCGCCTGATACTCGATTATATGAAGCAGAACCAAACCAAGCAACCGGGCCAAATACCAACCCAGGAGAACTGCAATGCCTGCTTCCGTTGCCCTCTAAGTGACATCGGCCCAAGGTTAACGACAAATTGACTACCAACTACTCAAATCCCCGATTTTCACCATTCTTTGGCGTTTCAGTTGAACACGGTTGCTACGAACGGCAAAGAACGCCCCCCGCGAACGACCAGAAGCATTTTCCTAAGCCGAAAATGCAGATCGAACTCGGGCAAATTCCTTAGCAAACCGTTCGCCAACCAATTCTCGTCTCCAGGTCTCACGAATCGTGTGACGATGGAGGAACGGAGAGTTGCAGTGGGCGGTTCAAGATTCTGACGCCGTTCTCGGAGTATTGGGAGTCAAGACATGTGGCGGGCATTCTTTCTGGGGATTGGCGTCTATCTAATGATTGCCGGCGCGGAGTGTCTAGCGGTGGACCGTGTCGTCTGGCGAACGACGCCAGATCCATCGCCGAAAGTAATCTCCTTTTCGAAACCTGCCGCTCAGAAGCCAAAGGATTTCCCCCCCGCCCCATGGGTTCCCTGGAGCCTCCTATCCACAGGGGCTGTGGTTTGCCTGTACTCCTTTACTATCCCTAAGCGGATGGTCGGTAAGTAAAATCTCTGGTAGGTATTCCATAGTTTCTATTGCGGAAAGGCTCGATGGTAAGCGCAGGGTTGGACGCGCGCCGCGCGCCTCCGCCATTGTTCCAGCAAATCCTCTCTGGCAGGTATTACGCAACTATTACACGGTGGAAAGCACCGTTGAAAAACCGCGGTATTTCCCGCACGTAACACGGTTTTGTGCCTGGCCCATGGCCCGCTTTCGGCCTCACGTCCAGATCTCCGGCCCAATCGCCTCTTGATTCCCGGTGCCGATTATTGACAATTGTAACCGTCAGTAATCGTATCCTTAGGAGAACGAGGTTATGATGGAAATTTTTGACACGAAAACAATGATCGATGCGGGCATTGCGGCGATGGATGAATACGAAACGGAATCCCGAGTGGAAATTAGCACGGCAGTGGCTGCGCGTCCGCCCAGCAATGACATTGCTGCCGAACGTGAGATGATTCGCGTTTGGTCCAATGGACTTGATTGGCCGGTGATCGGCTGGATCGGCCTGCTGCATCTTGGGGCCTTGGCCGCGCCGTTCTGCTTCACATGGGTCGGCTTCTTGGCGTTTTGCATTCTTTCCTGGGTAAGCGGTAGCTTGGGGGTCTGCCTGGGCTACCATCGCCTTCTGACTCACGGCAGTTTTCAGACGTTCCCTTGGGTCCGCCGTTTGTTCGGTTTGCTGGGAACCCTGGCCGGAGAGGGGCCGCCGATCACCTGGGTTTCGGTGCATCGCAAGCACCATCGTTTCAGTGATCGGGAGGGCGATCCGCACTCGCCGCACGACGGCGGATGGTGGAGCCACGTGTTCTGGATGTTTCCACGACCGAATGATCCGAAGTGGCAAAAGATGCTACAGACCTATGGGAAAGATCTGCTCAAGGAGCCGTTTTTTCGCTTACTCGACAAAACATTCCTGCTCTGGCACATCGGACTGGGGGTGATTCTGCTCAGCACCGGCTGGCTCTGCTGGGATCCACGGACCGGCATTTCGTTGCTGGTCTGGGGCATGTTCCTGCGGCTGGTTTATGTGCTCCACATCACTTGGCTGGTCAATTCGGCCTCGCATATCTGGGGTTACCGCAACTACGAAACCCGCGACAACAGTCGCAATCTCTGGTGGGTCGGTCTGCTGGCCTTCGGCGAAGGATGGCACAACAACCACCATGCCTTTCCGGGCCGCGCCGCACATGGCCACCGTTGGTGGGAGGTCGATGTGACCTACCTGGCAATCCTTGCCATGGAAAAAGTCGGGCTCGCATGGAAGGTGATCCGCAGTCGGCGGATGTCCTGATTTTTTCGGCTCTTCCAACTTTGGGGGCGGCTTTAGCACGGATTATTCATTGTGGATGATTTTTGCCGCGGGATTTTTTCAGCATCGTCCCTGGTTGGCTTCAGCCGCTGAAGAGTCGAGACGCAACGGTCGAAATCTATTTCATGGAACGTAAATGCTACTTGCAAAGTTCACCAGATCAGGAGTCTTTAGGCATGTTGCGCATGAGTTTGGCGGCGTTGCTACTGAGTACGGGTATGATGTTTGTTGGTTCCGGTGCGGCCGAGGCGGCCTCAAACGGGCCGGGCCGGCTTAACGTCATTGTGGCCCGTGGCGAGTTGAAGCAGCAGATCGAATCGACGCCCATTGTCGAACGTCCAAACCGGCCGCTCCATTTTTATGGCAACGCTGTGCGGCGCAAATATTACCGTGGCGCCTCTTTGCCCAAGCAAAGCGATATGGCCAAGGGTGGCGAGTCGCCGGTTGTCCAACCCAAGTAGTATCGCATCTCCAGTCCGTATTTATCAATCTGGTGAGAAATGCGGGCTAGCAGCGATTTTCCCGACCAAGGAATTCCACAAGCCGCGGCGGCCTGGGCACTCGATCCGGCGATCACGATGCTCAACCACGGGTCGTTCGGAGCCTCTCCGCGCGTGGTGCTCCAGCGACAGCAAGAGCTGCGCTGCCAGATGGAAGCGCGGCCCGTGCAGTTCCTCGCGCGGCGGATGCCCGCCCTGCTCGACGCCTCGCGGAAGCGGCTTGCCGAAGTGATTGCCGTCGATCCGCAGGATCTGGTTTTTGTTCCCAACGCAACGGCAGGCGTGAATGGTGTGCTACGATCGCTGTGTTTCCACGGTGGCGACGAGATCCTCATCACCATGCATGGCTACAACGCCTGCAACAACGTGGCTCGGTTCGTTGCCCAGCAGAGCCACGCAACGCTGGTCATTGCTGAAATTCCCTCTCCGGTCGAATCATCGCAACAGATCGTTGACCTGGTGATGTCTCGAGTCAGCCCACGGACGCGGATTGCCCTCTTGGATCATATCACCAGCCCTTCGGCCATCGTCTTTCCACTCGAACAGTTGGTCGAGCGTCTGCATCAGCAGGGGATCGAAACCTTGATCGACGGTGCCCACGCTCCCGGCATGGTGTCGGTTGACTTGCGGCGGATCGACCCGACCTACTACACCGGCAATTGCCATAAGTGGCTTTGCGCGCCGCGCGGTGCCGGGTTCCTCTACGTAAAGCGAGATCGCCAGGAAGCAATACTTCCGCCGGTCATCAGTCACGGCTACAACCGACCACGCCTGGGCTATAGCCGATTTCAGGACCTTTTCGACTGGCCGGGAACGTGCGACCCGACGGCCTGGTTTAGCGTGGGCGCGGCAATTGATTTTCTTGACGGCATTCTTCCCGGCGGGTTGAATGCCCTGACCGAGCGAAACCACCAATATGCCGTGGCCGCGCAGTCGTTGCTGGTGGAAGAGCTTGGTGCCAAGCCGTTGTGCCCGCCAGAAATGCTCGGATCGATGGCTGCTGTCGAGTTGGGTGACGACCCCGATCCGCCGACTGAGTTTGTCGATCAGCACCGGCTGAACCAGGAGTTGTTCGAGCGGTTTGGCATTGAGGTGCCGGTTTATTTCTTTCCGACGGCCCCGCGAGTTGTGTTGCGGGTATCAGCGCAGGCCTACAACGACCCGGAACACTACCATCGGCTGGTCGCGGCCGTGCGGCAGCTTTGGCGGTAGATCCCTATACTTTCTCCGGCAACTCATACCCTGCCCGATACTCCTGCGTCAACAACTTGTCGGCCTCGGGGTCGCCAATGAAACGCTCGGTTTTTGGGTCGATTGTGAGTGTGCGGCCCAGGCGGTAGGTCGCCTTGTCGAGATTCACGCCGACCTCCTTGAGATTCCGCTTGATCATCTCGAACGACTCGGCAATCTGCGGCTGGCTCATGCCATCAGGCTCTTGGCTAAAGGGAACCTGCTTGCCCAGGCGGTAGGAAATGTTAGCCAAGTGGCAAAGCGAGGCAGCGTAATGGCCGTTGAGGATCGGGGCATTGACCGCCTTCGGCGTCTGGTTGCGGACACAGGCGATGAAGCTGCCGAATGGCCCGTCCGGCGTGACGTGGACCGGTTCGACCTTGACCTCGTGCTCCTTGCCGCCTTCCTTGGGAAAGAACTTGCCGTCTCGCACCAGACCTTCGGAGGTATAGAACTCGTTGGAAACCTTCGAGGGGAAGTTGACTTCGCCTTTGGCCTTTTTACCCTTTTCCACCAGACCGCGAACCTCGATCACCACGGTCACGTCACCGAATTCATAGACGGCCAACTGCATGTTAGGCGTCTGGCCCTGGTCCTCGAACCCTAATCGGCCGCCGAGGCTCCATACACGGGTGGGCAGCGTGGCTGCGGGCCCCAGCGACCAGTGCGCCACATCGGTCTGGTGTACGCCCTGATTGCCGATCTCGCCGTTGCCAAAATCCCAGAACCAATGCCAGTTGTAATGGACTAGGTTGCGATTGAACGGCCGCAACTTCGCTGGCCCGGTCCAGTGATCGAAATCGAGGGTCGCAGGTGCCGGTTCGTTGGGCTTGAAACCGATGCTCCACCGCGGTTTGCAGACGTAGGCCTTGCTCACCAGCAGTTTGCCCCACTTGCCCGACTGAAGGGCTGCGATTTCAGCGGCCCTCTTACCCTCGCTGCGTTGTTGGGTACCATGCTGGACAACGACGCCGTATTTCTCTGCCGTTTCGACGCACTTGCGGCCTTCAAAGATCGTGTGGCTACACGGCTTTTCCACGTAGACATGCTTGCCGGCCTGGCAGCTCCAAACCGTCAGGAGCGTGTGCCAGTGATTGGGGCTGGCAATCGAAACGGCGTCAAGATGCTTGTCTTCCAAAGCCCTGCGGAGATCCTGCACGCACTGGGGCCTGTAGCCGGCAATTTTCTCGATGCTTTTGGCTCGTGCGGCGAAAAGGGTGCTGTCGGGATCGACCAAGTAGGCGATTTTCACCCCCCTCCTATTGGCGTACTCTTTAATATGCTCTCCACCCCGGCCGTTGATTCCGGCCACGGCCACACGGATCGTGTCGTTGGCCCCCAGGACTCGGCCGGACGATTTGGTGCCGGCAATCACGAAGTCGGCATGAATGCCGCTGGCGGCGGTAGCCCCCAGTCCGGCAGCAGCAAGTTGGACGAAACGGCGACGGGTCAGTCGAGACATGGCAAGGGTTCCTTTAGCATTCATGGTATCATTCGGCAATTTAGATTCAACCCCACGATCGCTCCTGAGTTCCGCTGGTGGCCTTTTTCCCGCGAAGTAGGTCGAGTAGAATCAGCAAGTTCTGACTCATTCCAATCATCGTGTACCGGCTATGAATCAATCCAGTAAACCTTCGCTCACGAATACCCCCACGCTCTTTGGCCATCCTGTCGGCCTGTTCATGCTCTTCTTCGCCGAAATGTGGGAGCGGTTCTCGTTCTACGGCATGAGGGCATTGCTCATGCTGTACATGGGCAAAGTAACGTTCTTGAGATACAGCGATACGAACGCCAACGCCGTGTACGGATCCTACTGTGCGCTGGTTTACATGACGCCGTTCTTTGGCGGGTTGCTTGCCGACCGGCTCCTGGGGCAGCGCCGTGCGGTGATCCTTGGCGGGCTCTTGATGGCGGCCGGACATCAGTTAATGGCCGTCCAGCACCAGGTCGCATTCTTCATGGCCCTGGCACTTCTGATCGCGGGCAATGGATTCTTCAAGCCCAACATCTCCACGATCGTTGGTTCGCTCTATGCTCAAGGCAGCATCAAGCGCGACGGCGGATTCACGATATTCTATATGGGCGTGAATCTAGGCGCTGCCATCGCGCCATTGCTTTGCTGCTACCTTGCCGACCGATTTGGCTGGCATTGGGGGTTTGGTCTTGCGACCATCGGCATGCTCATAGGCCTTGCGACT
>JANXQG010000237.1 GCA_025356915.1 Planctomycetota bacterium
AGCGTGGCCCTATCCTTTGCTTCGGCGGTCCATTGGATTTTCCACTCGCTCTCCTCCCGCCAGACTCGGGCGATCTTCACGGGGTCATTGTTTTTGTTGATCATCTGGATCAACCAACCCGAAGTTGGCCCATCGCCCTCCTTTTGCAATTCAAACTTAGGGTTGCCTTTGGCGACCGCGTCGCCGCCAATCAACTCGACATCAACCGCCAGCTTGGGATCGAGATCGGGGGTGCCGAGAGAAACGGCGTCGTTGGCGCCCTTGCCCGGCTGCGGCAAGTCACCTGCCAGTACGAGACCATCCAAGGAGACGTTTTTGTCCGCCTCAACCGGCTTGGCGAGCGGTTCTGGCTTCTTCTCGGACGGTGCCGGCTTGACCGACGGATTGGGAGAGGATTTTCCATCCGTTTTTGGCGGGTCGTTGGTCTTGTCGGGCTCGGCTGACTTTGGCGTCACGTTCTTCGGCTGCTTCTTGGAAGTATCGGCCTTCGTCGCAGAGTTATCTTTGGCAGTAGAGTCTTTGAATGCAGACGTCTTTTTCTCAGCAGACTTATCAAGCGGGGCACCCACTGCGTCTTCAATCGGCCCCTTCTTTTCCTCTTGTTTTGGCGGTTGTACCGTCGTTTGTGGTGGGGGCGTTTGTGGTGCGGGCGTGGGATGCCGCTGAAGAAAAGGCAACGATGCCAGTCCTGCCACGGTCGCCAGCAATACGATACCAGCAACGGCCCCAAGGATCTTCCGCGTTGTTGTGTTGAACCAGCCAAGTTTTTCCCGGCCGAAGGTCAACACACCAGCCAGTGCCGCGGCGATTCCACCATGGGACTGGCCCTTGTGCTTATTCTGTTTACCCGGCTTAGGCGTCTTTGCTGCGATCGGAGCCGAGGCAGGCTTCTTCACGCCATTGGATAGTGCCGTTGAAGTTGATGGCACAGCAAGAAAGGAAAGCCAGTCATCGACCGGAGCGGCTGGCGGAGTGGTATCTTTCAGGGGCTTTACCGCCTGCGGCGCACGTTCGCCTGTCGCGCCATCGGATCCTTTCTGCCAAGGTGCCAGGGCCGAGCTCACCTCTTCGGTCGATTGGTAACGGTTTTCCGGCTCCTTGGCCATCATCCGCTTGCAGATCTTGACCAACTTTGGCGGAGTATCGGGCCGATCGAGCAGAATGTCGCGCGGTTCCTGCGTCTGATGCTTGACAATCCGTTGGGCAAGCGTGCCTTCTGGAAAAGGCGGATGCCCCGTGAGCAGAAAGTAGAACGTACAGCCCAGGGAGTAGATGTCGGCTCGATGATCAAAGTTCGTGGTTTCCATGGCCTGCTCGGGGGCCATGTAATCGACGGTCCCAAAGGCCGGTTCACCTGTCGCTGCCCCGCGTGGTTCGTCGCTCTGGTTGAGTCGGGCCAGGCCTAAGTCGAGAATCTTGATCACCTCCTGGTTGTTGACCAGGAGGTTAGCGGGCGTGATGTCGCAGTGGACGAGGTTGTGGTTGTGGGCGTGGGCCAACCCCTCTGCGGCCTGGCGGATGTAGTCTGCCGCATGGTCGAAGTCCATGGGTCCGTTGAGTTCGACGATCCGTTGCAGATCCTGGCCTTCGACAAATTCCATGACGATGAAATAGCGGTCCATTTCATTGTCGACGCTATAGGCCCGAACGATATTGGGATGGTCGAGTGCGGCGATCGCTCGGGCCTCGGCGAAGAAGCGATCCAACGAGGCTCGATTTTCGGCGATGGAGCGCGGGACGATCTTCAGGGCCACGCGGCGATTCATCGTCACATGTTCGGCGAGGAATACGGTGCCCATGCCGCCTTTGCCCAACCGCTGAATGAGCTTGTACTTGCCAAGGCGGAGTTGTGCCCGCTGGCCCAGAGCTAGGAGTGTGCCGGCCTGCCAGCGGCTGACGAGATTTTCGCGGACCAAAGCCTTGGCCAAGGCTGCTGCGTCGGGCGATTCACCGGCAAGACGCTGAGCCGCGACAAGCTGCTCCGAGTTAAGCAACTTGCTCTTTTCCAATGCCGACTGAAATTCGTCCACGGTGCTAACGGCCATAATTTCCTTCGCATCCCCTTCCGTTGGGGTATTCGTGGCGGCCTAGCAATCTACGAAGCTGTATCTAATCTACCAGACAATCTAGTTTTTCACCAGAGTACAACCTGGGACATCCTCAGGGTCTGGTCCATTTTTCGGCGAGAACGGATGAAATTCACCAGAGATCCTTGCCCGAAAACATGGACACGACACCCTTCGCGTTCGCACATGAGATCGCATGGCGCGATTTCTGGGCACGCAGCGGCGTGGAACTGGCCGACCGCGACCTGCAACATTGGTGGTACCGGATGATGTATTTCGCCAGAACCGTTTCCCAG
>JANXQG010000241.1 GCA_025356915.1 Planctomycetota bacterium
CTGGGAAACGGTTCTGGCGAAATACATCATCCGGTACCACCAATGTTGCAGGTCGCGGTCGGCCAGTTCCACGCCGCTGCGTGCCCAGAAATCGCGCCATGCGATCTCATGTGCGAACGCGAAGGGGTCGTGTCCATGTTTTCGGGCAAGGATCTCGGGTGAATTTCATCCGTTCTCGCCGAAAAATGGACCGGACCCCGGACTTTGCAGTTCTCTTGGCCTGGCTTTGTGGCCGGTCTCTGACCGCGCCGCGCCGAACCTGAAAACAGGCTCTTCCGGTTTTAGGTGCAGAAGTAGGGGGGGACGAGTGAAACAAGCCCCACAAAAAGCAAACCGTAACAGAATTGGTGGGGCTCGCTGCTCTCTCCCCCCCCTACAATTATTCGCATTCCGCACCTAGAACCGGGAGAGCCTGGAAACTATTTACTTCTTGCCCTCATTGCCCTCTGTACTGCGGTACCCATGTCGGCGGGGCTCTCGGCCACGATGATACCGGCTGCCTCCAACGCGGCGATCTTCTCGGTGGCCGTGCCCTTGCCGCCGGAAATGATCGCACCGGCATGGCCCATTCGCTTGCCCGGCGGGGCCGTACGGCCGGCGATGAAAGCAGCAACCGGTTTGGTCACGTACTCGTGGATGTAGGCTGCGGCGTCTTCCTCGGCTGAACCGCCGATCTCGCCCATCATCAAGATCGCCTCGGTGCCCGGGTCTTCCTCGAACATTTCCAGGAGATCAACGAACGACGTGCCAACGATTGGGTCGCCACCCAAGCCGACGCACGTCGATTGACCAAGGCCGAGATTGGTCAACTGCCAGACGGCCTCATAGGTCAGCGTACCCGAGCGGCTCATCACGCCAACCGGCCCCTTCTTATGAATATAACCGGGCATGATGCCGATCTTGCATTCTTCCGGTGTAATCACGCCCGGACAGTTGGGACCGATAAGCCGCACTCCGGTACGGCGGACGACTTCGGCCGCGCGGACCATGTCGCGGACTGGAATGCCTTCCGTGATGGCGACGACCGTGCGAATGCCGGCGTCGGCCGCTTCCATGATGGCGTCGGCCGCGAAAGGTGGTGGGACGAAGATCATCGTGGCGTCGGCCCCGGTCTTTTCCACGGCCTCGGCAACCGTATCGAAAATTGGAATACCTTCAAAATTTTGGCCGCCACGGCCCGGCGTTACGCCACCGACCATCTGCGTGCCATAGGCATGGCAGTACGTGGTGTGGAACTGACCTGCCTTGCCGGTGATCCCCTGGCAGATCACTCGGGTGTTCTTATTAACGAGAATACTCATGATTTTTTGATGTTCCTTACTCCCTCTCCCTTTGGGAGAGGGGCAGGGGTGAGGGCTATTTTCAACTCCGTGGAACGGAATATATTCCGTTCAAACAGATTGAAATCCGTTCTACGAAGAAGCGGCTGCGACGACCATCTTGGCGGCCTCGGTCAGGTCAGTCGCGGAAATAATATCTAGCTTGCTTTCGGCAAGAATGCGGCGGCCTTCCTCGACCTCGGTCCCTTCAAGCCGCACGACCAGGGGGATCTTGAAATTGACCGAGCGATGGGCTTCCAACAGGGCGCTGGCGATCGTCGTGCAACGCATGATGCCGCCAAAAATATTTACCAGCACCGCCTTCACTTTGGGATCGGCCACCAAAATACGAAAAGCCTCGGTCACCTGCTGCACATTGGCACCGCCGCCCACATCGAGGAAATTGGCCGGCTGCCCACCGTGGAGTTTGATGAGGTCCATCGTGCTCATGGCCAGTCCGGCACCGTTGACCAAGCAGCCGATGGTGCCGTCAAGCTGCACGAAGCTCAGGCCCGCTTCGCCAGCGAGGATCTCCGACGGTTCTTCTTCGGCTAAATCGCGGAGCGCAGTTAGATCGGGATGGCGAAATAGGGCGTTGTCGTCAAAGGTCATCTTGGCGTCCAGTGCCAGCAGGCGGTTGTCGGAGGTCAGCACCAGCGGGTTGATCTCCAACATGCTGCAATCGCGGGCAAGGAATAATTTGCTGAATGCCTGCACGAACTGCTCGGCATTTCGGAGCGCGGCTTGCGGCAGACCGAGGCGCGCAGCCAACTTACGGACCTGGTAGGGCTGAACGCCCGTATCAACGTCAAATGGCTCCGTCAGAATCCGCTCCGGCATGGTGGCGGCGACGTGCTCGATATCCATGCCGCCTTCCGAGGAAACGATCAGCACCGGCCCGCCACGGCCGCGATCGATAACCGCAGCGAGATAAAGCTCCCGGGCGATGGAGCAGCCTTCCTCAACCAATACGCGGTGAACGGTCTTTCCTTCCGGCCCCGTCTGGAGGGTGACCAGCTTATGGCCGAGGATGTTGGCGGCGACGGTTTCGGCCTCTTCGCGGCTACGGACCAGTTGCACGCCGCGTTGCGTGGGAACCTCCTGGATCGTCCCCTTGCCGCGGCCGCCAGCGTGGATTTGGGCCTTAACAACTGCCACCGGCCCGGCCAGTTTAACGAATGCGTCCACCGCAGCCTGTGGGGTGTCCGCCACAAACCCGCGGGGCACCGCCACGCCTGCCTCGCGGAGAATCTGCTTGGCCTGGAATTCATGAATTTTCATGGAGGTTGGTTCCTCGATAGAATAAAAGAGATCTTCCAGATTTAGGGGCGGAATGCGAATGCCGGGGGTACTCGCATCGGCACGTGCTTCTTTTATCGTTCAGGATGAGGCCCGCAGGCTAGCCGTCGAGAGTCCAGCCCGCGCGGTAGGGGCGTCGCAAGAGGTCGTTGGCCTCGGGGCTATTGGTCACGCGGCCAGCGACGCTGTCATACTCGATCTTCTTGCCGACCCGGTACGCGACCAACCCCAGCAGCATCTGTTCGATCATGTTGCCGCTGTACTCGAAATCACAGGCCGTCTTGAGGCTGGGATTCTTGCATGCGTTGATCCACTGCTTCTGGAAATGGCCCACGGGCGGCAGCATTTGCTCCGGTGCCCGCGGCTTGTAGTTGGGCACGGCCTTGTCGCCCCACGGCACTATAATCCGCGTCCCAAAATCGGCGATCAGGAAACCTCGGGTGCCCTTGAACATCGCTCCGTGGTCGATCCGTTTCAGGTCGATCGTTGGATTCGGCGAGCGCGGCATCAGGCCACCCTGATACCAGCTCACGCGGATCGGGCCGCGCCAGTCGTTCGCCGGATGCTCAAAGTGCGACTCGCACGCGACAGGCGTCACGTCCGGATTAAACTTCTCGCCGGTCGCTTCGGCCGAGGTTGGCAAACCGGCGTCCAGCGCGTTCCATGCGAGGTCCATCGTGTGGCTGCCCATGTCACCAATCTGGCCGGCGCCAAAATCCCAAAACATATTCCAGGAAAGGCAGTTGCTTCCCGCCCCGCCGGAAAAGTATCCGGGGTTATAAGGATGGACCGGTGACGGACCGAGCCACAGATCGAAGTGAAAATCTTGCGGCGGCTGGCCCTGTGCGGGCAGGTATCCGTCTCGGCGAATCTGGCGATTACCCCAGGCATAGGCCGCCTTCAGTTCGCCGATCGCGCCATCGCGGATCATCTCGCGAACGCGATTGAAATTCTCAGTCGCGTGCCGTTGCATGCCGACCTGCGTGGCGAGTTTGTCTTTCCGCTTTAGCCAATTCGCCCGCACCACCCGAGCCTCTTCGACGCCGATCGCCAGCGGCTTCTCCATGTAGACGTGCAGGTCGCGGTTCAAAGCCCAGTTGGCGACGAAGGCGTGGGTGTGGTCGGCCGTGCAGCAGACCACGGCGTCGAGACCCTTGTGATCGAGGCATTTTCGCCAGTCGACATAGGTCTGAGCCTTGGGAAATCGCTTGAGGGCCTCGGGAAATCGCTTCTCGTTGACATCGCACAGAGCGACCACGTTTTCTTCCGCGAGCATCTCGTAGTGCGCCAAGCCGCGGCCCCAGACACCGATCAGCGCAACGTTCAGTTTGTTGCCCGGGGCGTTCTTGCCCGCGCGGGCACCGCGCGGCAAGAGCATACATCCGGCCGCAGCGGCGGTAGTTTTCAAGAAGTGGCGACGTTGCACGATTGGTTCTCCCTCGTTCCTGCATTACCTATTTGGACGCCGTTCGGATACGCTCCGAACAGTAACAGTCCACTATGCTAACAACGGCGAATGGGACTGTCTAGCCTCGTGACAAATTTCTGCTGCTTGACACGATGGGCCACCATGAAGAAAATGGGATCTTCCGGTTTTAGGTGCAGGGGTGGGGAGAGTGAAACGAGCCCCACCAATAGCGGAACGCAACAAAATTGGTGGGGCTCGCTGCGATCTCCCCATCCTACAATTATTCGCGTTCCGCACCTAAGAACTGGAAGAGCCGTATTTTTACGCCCCATCTCCTTACCACAGCCGGTCTGGCAAAAGCCCCCTGACGCGATCACTCCAACTGGGGGGTTGTTCCACGGGCTTGTCGTCGGAAGATGGCTCGGTGACAGGTTTTGAGGCCAGCGCGGGTACGGCCCGCGGCAATGGCACATTCTGCATGAGGAAACGCGGCCAGTAGCCATTCAAGAGCTTCAGGCAATCGCCCACTTGGCCGTTCTGTAAATTCATGTCGGCCAGCGTGAGCAGCTTGTAGAGTGCCCGTAGCTCCGATTCATTGAATGCCAGGTCGAACAGTTGCACGTCGTCGGCCCAGACTTCGCCGACACCCATCAGATCCACGCGCACTCGCATCTGAGAAAGGCCATCCAGCGGCAGATCGTCAAACTGCACGATGTATTGGCCCCAGGTTGTGGCAAGGGGTTTTCCATCCTGCCCAGGACTCGGCGATTGTCCGAGGACGGCGTAACGATAATAGTCGCGGCCAACCAGCTTGCCTTCGACGGCCAGCCGCAAGTTGGGCTGGTGCGCGGCATCGGCCACCCGCAGCCAGACCGACATCGTAATCCGGCCGCTGCCGGGCGGAGCGAACGGCTGACTTACCAGGCAGGCGATTGGCCCGTCGCTGGAAATCCTTGCCGACTGCGCCGGCTTGAAACCCTTCTCGGTCGCAAGATCGGACACATGTCCCTGCGTGACGTCGGTGGTGATCGAAACTCCCAACCGCTTCGAGATGGCCCAGCCGGGTACGGGATCCGTTTCGCGGGGCTTGTTTTGGAAACCTGGGTTGTTCAGGACTTTCAAGAGCGGCGGGTTGCGAAGGGCAACGGTTCGGGCACCGAGTTGGCGAATTCGCTGCGCAATCGACTCGGCAACATTGCCCGACAGCCACGCTTGCGGCTGGATCAGCTTCACGTCCGGCTCCGAGAAGGCGACAACCGCTAGGCCATAAGGCTCCAACTCGATGACCCACGAGCGGCTGTCACCATCGTTTTTCAAGCGGCCCGCGCGGTTTTGGGGTGCGGCCGTCCCGGCTGCTAGGGCAGGCGAGACGCCTGCACCACAAATTGCGCTGAGGTCGTCGATCGTACAGTTTGACGAAGCGGCCAAGCGAACTTGGGCAACCGCTGCGAAGGGCGTTGTATTCACGGCATAAGCATAGGTCTTTCCGTTCCATGTGGCCCAACGGCAGACGACCGGCTGTCCCAAAAGACTTTCTTCCGCATCGGTGAAGTGGATCGGAGGCAGTTGGCGGTAGGCGGCTGCGAAGCGATGCATCGTTTCTTCTTGTCCTAGTGGCAACATCCAGCCACCGTCGATCAGAATTTGCGTATCGTGCGCGGCAAGGCTTTCGGCAAAACGCTGCCGGTTCTGCATGCCGGCAGGAACCACTTGCGTCAGTAGTAATGCAGAACTCGACTTGATCGCCAATTTCTGATCAAAGGAAGGCACGCGGACTTCCTGCGGCGGATGGAAGAACAGGCTGCCCGATTGTGACAGGCTGCGAAAGAAGACGGCGGCTTCCGACATTTGGGCCAGTTCCAAATCCATGGCCTGAGCGGTGAGTTGCGTGGTCGGCAGAACCCGCTGCGGCCGCAACAGCACGACTTGCGCGTCGTCGCGGAAGAGGCGGAGATCAATGCCCGCATGGAGGAAAGCCGTCGCCAGCGATGCACGCCGTGGTAGCTTGGGGCGAAGCTCAGCCTCGATTTCCGGGCCGGCGAGCATTTCGGCCCCGGCTAGGTAGAGCGGCATCTCGGGCCGCGCCGCAGCCAACGTCTCCTGAATGCGGTGATAGAACTTGTGGCACTCCGCTGCCCGCCATCCTAACCAACGCCCGCGTTGCTCGTCGGATGTGAGGAACGCCGCACGGGTGGCAAAGCGTTTTTGAAGCGGGTCCCCTTCGCCCCCTGCCCCGCTCCCGGAAGGAGAGGGGAGCTTTTCGGACAGCCTATCACCTCTCCCGGTGGGGGACGGGTGACTCATACTGCTGCCTGGCACCTTTACGCCGGTATCGCGCTCGAAGCGGGCGATCGTGGCGTCGTCCATGCCCCAGTCGGGACCTGGAAGCTGAGCATAGCCGTAGGCCGAGAGCCGGAGGGCTAGGCCGCGAAAACTCGAGTGGCCGGCGTAACGCCGAACCAGTTCCCGCACGGCCGACAGCATCGCTTCCTGCACTCGTGGATCGAGCGTATTGTAGTAAGGAGCCAAGCTGCGGCGAGTAGAATAGGTCTGGCACCACGTGTTACCGTCTGCGCCGATCCACTCCAATCCATGCGCCTCGCTACCGCCGCGGCGGCGAATCGCTTCCAAGGCTGGCAGCGGCGAGGCAAACTCCAGTGCCGGAATCAGTTGCAGATTCTCGCGATCCGCGAGCCGCAGCAACATTTCTAGCACGTCTTTCGGCATCGGATCCTGCCCGCTGGCAAAAAACACGCCCGTGTCGTAGCGTGGCGTCGGTTCAAAGACTTGGCTGGGATAGATCGCGCTGCCGTCGGCGGCCACGGAGAGGACAAGGCCGTTGTAACCGGCGTAGTGTAGGTAGTCAATCAGCCTCGTGCCAGCCTGGTGGAATGTCTTCCAGTCTTGCAATGTCCGCCCGCTCCAGGTATCGAGAACTTCTTCGGCCGAGAAGTTTTCCGGCAGTAGCGGGCGGTCCATGTAGGCCGCGATCAAACGCTCTGCTGAACGCTCCTTGGCCGCATCGGTCCTAGGCAATCGTTCCCAGCCGCCTAGCACCCGGATCTTGCCATAGACGGCGGGCGACTGCTGACGACGATTGGTGATCAACAGGAGCGGCGAACTAGTCCGCGGCCAGAAGATCAGTCGATGCCGCTCCCAGTGCGGCGCGACTGCGGCCTCGTCGCAGACGTCGATGCCCGAGTCCAATCCGATTGGCACCAGCGTGCCCGCGGCGTTAGTCTCAACGATGCTTATCCCCAAGGTCTGGGACACGTCGCTGGGATATTCGACCTCCAGTACGTAAGGCTTTCCCGGCGGGCTGACATTCAACGTATAAGCTTCCCAGCTTACGTCAGGCGACGCGGCACTCGGGTTGAGCTGTGAAACGTCGCCCAGCGAGTGATGGATGGTCTCGCGCATGCCGTTGCCCAGAGGGCCGCTGATTCCGCGGGAGAATTGCGGCAACTGTGGTAACTTGACCTTTTCCCACCAGCGGGGACTGGCGGGGTCGATTTCGAGGATCTGGCTCAATTTTCGGCCGGATTTGACCGCAGTCGGTTGCCGCGAAATAACGACAAGCTGCACCCGACGCTCGATGATCGCCTTCTTCCAATGCAATGACTGACGCAGTGCCCGCGGCCAGCCGGCGTTCTGTTGGGCCGTGATCACGATGTCGTATACGCCCTCGTCTTCCGGAAGAGTGAGTTCCAGTGGAATGGGTTCCCCGCTGCCGACTCGCACATCCTGTGCGCTGGACCACAACTGTCGCTGCTGACCGTCGAGCAACTGAGCCTTGATTTGTACCCGAGTGTCAGCCGCCACGGGCAGTAGATGCGGAATGATCTCAAAGTGCATCGTCTCGCCGGGATAGAAGACCATCGACGGATGCGACATGCGGACGAGAAGCGAATCGCCTGGTGCACGGCGGACCAGCAGGCGATTCTCCTGGTTGTCGAGTTGCAAGTTGCGGAACTCGCTGGAGATGTCGGCCAGGGGAACCTCGATCTGCGGCCCCCGCTGCGAATCGCTCGAAGCGGTGAGTTGCACGATGAGTTTGGCATCGGCCGCGGCGGTGACGATGAGATCGACGCCATCATAGGCTCGTGGCGAGCGCTGACGGATCAGCAACCGGCCATCCTCCAACCACATCGAGCCAGGTTCGTCCGCCTCAATCCCGAGCGGCCGCGGCTGGGAAATGATCCCTTGACTGACGGTGATTGAACCTTCCCATAGCTTTTCACTTCCACCACCCCAAGCAATGCGAACCATCATCGCATCGTCGGCATGGGAGAAGGAGGACATCAACAGCAGTAGAAAAAAAACTGCTGCTACCAAGAGCCGAAAACCCGCATTTGCGCAGCCCAATTGTTGGGCCGCGCGGGAAGGCTCGGTCACTTGGTAATGCTTCTGTGATGCTCTCGGACGTCCTTGTCCGGCCATCGTCGGCTCGATTGGTTTGAGAACGAATTCTCGTTCCCTACCGTGGGAACAAAGTGTCGAATTATAGACGAGAGCCGCCTTGCACTACCATGCCGGATTGGCGAGATTTTAGTAGTCGGCAGGTCGGGTGGAATGCCCACGAGCTAGCGAAGGGCGAGGAAACCACAAAACCACACCCCTCGCCTGGGATGGGACGTAGCCAAGCGTAGCGAAAAACCGCCTTTTCAGCCAAACGCTAATCGTTCGAGGCCGTGGCTGCGCTATCGGATTTCGAGCGACAGTAACCGATGGCAATCCATCCGTCTTGCGCGATGATTTCCTGCGGCACGAACTGCCCGGCTGCGGCCAACTTGCCGCTGTTGAATTTGAAGCCCTGGAGCTTGATGTCCGGCCCAAAAACCTTGCCGAACTTGGTCTGTAGCACGGTGTAGATGCCCTGCTGACGCAACGATCGCTTGGCGCCTGGCACTTGGCCAAATCCGTAGATTTGCAGGTCGCCCTGGCGAACCGCTCGATAGCCTTCCGGAGTTTTCACAAACTTGTACGCGGCTGTGATGTTCATGCCCGGTCTCCGCTGCTCGCCTACAAAATATTCCTGGCCGCGGAGCGTGATGGAGAATCCGCTATCGACAAACGAGACCGTGATCGGCTGCACCCGCGCATTCTCTGGAGGAAAGACGATCATGAACGGCTCCTTGCTCTCGTCGGGCTTGAGCTGTTCGGGCAGGCGTCCCAAGAGTTCCAGCACAGCCCGCTGCACCATGCTGTCGCTCAGCCGCATTCCGGTGAGGGTGGTTTCTGTAATGTTGTTGATCATCGACTCGTGGATGCGGAGGGTAATATCGGCCGGTCGGGTCAACTCCGGGGGGGCCGATGGCGCGGCCAATTGTGATTCCAGGGCCTCAACGCCATGAATCTCCAAGGTGGCGGCGAGCGTGTTGAAGCTCAATGCACGTGGAAACGCACGGCGCTCGTCGAGCGGCTTTCGCCCCTTCGCCTCAAATTGCTCGTTGCCTTTCTGGATCATAGGATCGGCCTGGGAGTCAACGCGGACACCGAGCTTTGAAGCGGCATGTTGGCTGGCGATGGCCTCGGCTTTACCTAACTGTTTGCCGGCCTTGCGCCAGGCAATTTTCTCCACGAACTTGCGGCCCTTGATCGATACGATGTTGTTGATCGTCGTGTGGACCTGGGCGGTGGCCTGGGCCGGATTGGTGTGCAAACCTGCTTCGTCGATCCATAATCGCTTGCTGGCATTCAAGCAAGTCTGGCCCGTCGAATAGATGCAGACCGGCCCGTTGCGGCCGACGGTGGTGCTGTAATTTATCGCTTCCAGCACGGCATCGAAGGTGGCGGAGGTGGGATTGGGTGTCAAAGAGGCCCTGGTCTGGCCTATCGTACGGCCCGTGCCATGAACCACCGTCTTCAAAATCACGTCATCAATCGGCGCGACGTCATCGATCGGCCCGCCGACGCCCATGCTGAGTAGCTCACCGCTGAGTTGAGCATGAAAGTTCGGCGCGGAGAACCGCTGTCGAACCTCGCGGACCAGTTCCGGTGCTTGTCGGGCGGTTTCCAGCCAAAGAAGACGGTCGGCAATTTTCTGGGTTTCGTCGGTCGTCGGGTGGGGACTCAAGGACTTGATTTGCAGCGTCAGCCCTTCGATTTGGCTCTTGAACGCCGGTTCCAGGTCGGGACTGCCCACCGAGTCGACCACGGGCAAATAGTTTCCCAGCACAGTCCGTAAATTAGCAAACCATTTTAACTCCAGTCCTTCATGACCCGCAGCCAGTTTGTTGTAGACATCGCCGACAACAGCCTTTTCCGGCTTGGCCTTTTGCAATTCGCCCTTGAACGTATCCCAGGAGAGATAAGTCTTCCAACCATCTGCCGAAGCACCCGCAGTGGCAAAACGCTCATCGAGAGCGGCGACCGCAGACTTGGCCTGAGTCAGCACTTCTTGAACGTCGGCCTCAGTCAACGTGCGGAACTGCGGCATGGCGACTGTCGCGACATTCCCCGCTGGAGGGGTATTCTGTGTTTGTCCCAAAACAAAGTTCTGGGATCCTAGGGTAGCAAGAATAGCTACCACACCAAGACTGCTCAATTTCAGATCAAACATGGTCTAGCTCCTTCTGGTGGGTTGATTTCCATCTATGCACATTACCTGCCTATCTTTCCTGGTCTTTTTTATCCTTTTACCCGGAAAAATCGGCGCAGGCAGTTGCTTTCCCCTACTTTATCAGATAAACCATAGGTTCACAATCCGAATCTCACGGTAATTATTCGCAATTGTTCACATTCTGCACCTAGAACCGGAAGAGCCGAAAAAACTAATGAGCAAAGCACGCACCCCCCTTATTATTGCAATAGCCTGGATTCTTTGTTGCCCTCTGGTTTATCTGATAAAGTAGGGGAAAGCAACTGCCTGCGCCGATTTTTCCGGGTAAAAGGATAAAAAAGACCAGGA
>JANXQG010000315.1 GCA_025356915.1 Planctomycetota bacterium
CCAGCCAGGGTTTTGCGCAACAAGGCAACAACAGCTCACCCGACGGCCTCTACGCCCTCCCGGATCCAGACATCGCCCAGAAATCGCCGAGCAACCGCTCCGCACAATCCTACCTGAGCGAGCTCGATCCCCAGGCCGCGCGATTCAAGAACGACATGGAAAAAGCCGAGGTCGCGCGGCAAGCAGCAGCTTCCGCCAAGAGACTTAAATACCAGGCAGCGGGTGGCTCCATTTTGTCTTCCTGGACGTCGAGCATCTCGGAACGAACGTGGATTGAGATCTTGGCTGGCGGCGGACTCCTCGTTTCGCTGGCCGCCGGCGGATATGTCTGGTGGACTCGCATTCAGTCTTCCAAGGCCAGCCGGGCGATCCTTCTGGCCGTCAAGTGGGAACCTACCGTCAAACCCGGCAGCACCGCGAAGCAAGACAAGACCCCCGTGCGTCGCGCTGCCTAATTCGTAACCCAACCAGAACTTTTTTGCAAATCATTTCGGAATCAAGACATGAACATCATCAAACGTTTGTCCACTCTTTCCGTTGTCGATCTCCATGGGCTGCAAAGGGAAGTCCTGGACGAAATCCAGCGCCGGAGGGATTTGTCGTGCGTTGCCACGACCGGGGCCGTGAGTTTGGTCGGCGGCGGGCAGAAGTACAGTAAAGACGAGCGTTCCGTCGCAGTGTCGAAACCGGCACCTGTCACCGCACGGCCCGTTTCGCCGCGCAGTGCAGCCTAAGAGCCTGTGTACCTAGTCATGCCACACGGTTCCCACGGACCCAGGTTGCGACGACCGCGCCGTCTGCATCCAAGATTAGTTCGTGCGGGTCGGCGGCAGCGTCTTCCGGCAAAACAACGACCGCTAGGTTAGCCCACTTGCCTGGCTCCAGCGTACCGATTTGCGACTCAAGACCCAAGGCACATGCTCCGCCGCGCGTGCCGAATTCAAGGATCGTCGCGCGGCTCATTGCGGGAAACTCGCGGGCGATGTGCCGCATCTCGGCCAAAAGGCTTAGGTCGTGTGAAGAGGCCCGGCTGTCGGTGCCCAAGGCCACGATCGCGCCAGCGGCCAATAGTTTCTCCAGGGGATAAAGGGCGTGGCCGAACCAGGCGTGGGTTCGCGGGCAGTAAACCACGGCCATCCGGGGCCGCTGCCGACCGAGGAAATCGATCTCTTCGTCGTCGAAGTAGTTGCCGTGAACGATCAATGCTCGATGGGCACGCGAGAGCACGCGAAGCTCATCCAGCGGCCGTGCGCCGTGCGGCCGAGCAGACGGATCCCAAGCACCTCGCGATTCCAACAACTCGCGAAATGGTCCGCTGCCATCACGGAGAAAATCGATCTCCTCACGCGATTCCGCCAAGTGCATGGCCAGCGGCATTTTATGCTCGATGGAAAGATCCACGGCCCGGGCAAGCAGTTCGGGATGAACCGTGTATGGAGCGTGCGGACTCAAGCCTCGCTGCCAGTGGCTTGCTGCTGGGACTTGCCCAGGCTCGGCCCACCCTACTGCCCGCCACGGTCCGATGTCACGGAGGTGCTTCTCGGCGGCTTCCAACGTGCCTTCAATTCGCTCAATTCGTGGGGCAATCAGTTCCAGGAAAAGCGTGCCCTTGCATGGCGACGCGTGATAGGCATCCCTGGTCCCGCCCGGTTGTGCGATCTCACCGATCGTGGTGACGCCATGATGGATGCTCTCCCGCAAGCCTTGTTCGATGGACAGGCAGTTCCTTGCCGTCGTGTGGGCACGATGCTGGATCACACTGCCGAGCCATTCGACGAGTTGCATGCCCGGATGGCCGATGGGACTGGCCAGATCACTGAATTCCAGATGCGTATGCGTGTTGACCAGGCCCGGCACAATGGCCACGTGGCCCAGGTCTTCGATTGGCACGTCATCCGGCGGGTTGCCGACGGCAACAATCCGGCCTTGGGAAATAGTCACCGCGGCATCGTGCAGAGGTGGCCCTGCCATGGGAAAGACCCAGCGGGCACGCAGGCTCCTCGGGGAGGCGATTTGGGCGAAGGGCATAAGGAGTTACCCAGAATCCTCGGTTGATTGCTCGAAGACTTTCTGCAAAACGTCCTCGGGACTTCGCGCCGCCGGGAACCAAGTGAACCAACCTAACAAGGCCAGACTTGTCACGCCGCCAAACAGGTAAACGGGCCACTGATAGACCGGGCCTTCACCGCTGGGTTGTACGAGGAAGCCGAGGACAGGAAAGCGGTCCATCAGTTCGGGAGTGATTTTCGCGATGAGGACCGTCATCGCATTGTGCAGGAAATGGAAGACCACGCCTGGCAGCAGGCTCCCACTCCTCACGGCCAGATAGCCCAATACGATGCCCAGAACGCAAGCGTTGATCGATTGCTGGAGGAAACCATGCGCGACGCCGAACAGGATCGCGCTGACGATGATCGCTCGCCAGTTGTTGCCCAGATTGCGGCATCCGGAAAGGATGAAGCCGCGAAAGGCCAGTTCTTCGCAGACCGCTGGCACCGCAGCCACGCAGAGGATTAGCAACCCCAGGTCGGCTGAGGCAAACTTCGTCTGCAAGTCGTCGACGAGCCGTTTCATCTCGGGTGCGATTGGGTAAAGATACATGACCAAGGAGTTCAGCGCGATGATGAACGGGTGCATGGCCAATGCCAGCACCGCGGCTGCGGGAATCATCTTCCAGCGAGGCAGCCGCAGCAGAAGCGTCTGCCGCGGACTGCTCGTCAGGATCACCGCCATTATCAGAGCAGGCGTCAGGATCACGGCCAATTGCAATACCAAGGTCACGCGGGCGAAGCCGTCAAAACCTGCTGGCGGTGCCACGGAAGAGCGGAAGACAAAACTCAGGACCAGAATCATGATGCCGCAGAACAGCCCTTCGGCAGCCGAAGGTGTCGGATCGCGGTCGCGCATCAGGTGCCGCATCCAGAGGCCGACGGCAAACCGCTCGCTCTCGCGGAAGATCACCGACTCTTTGTTGAACTGCTCCACCGCCCAGCGGATGGCCAGCCAGCAGGCGACCATCGTCACGGCCAACACGACCGGCAGGAACTGCAATGCCTGAACATAAGAACCTTCCAGCAAGGTCTTTAGCAGCAGGACTAGGCCGGAGATCGGAATCAAACTGTTGCCCAGGTTCAGCTCCACGCCAGGACTCATCGGCAACACGGCCATCGGCAACGACAACATCAGCAGCGGCATGAGGTAATACTGGCCTTCCTTCGTGCTGCGGGCGAACGAGGCCAGGGCCAGACAGAGCGCGCTGAATAAGGCCGACACCGGGACCAGGGCCAGCGACAGCCAAAGCACCGCCCATGCCGGCGGTCCACCAAAATCTTGCATCTGACGGAAGATCAAACAACCGGTTAATCCCACGCTCACCAGGTTCAAGGCCGAAGTGACCATGCTGAAGGCCATGATCGTTAGCAGTTTACCGAGCACAATTTCGCTCCGCTCGGCAGGGCTGCTCAACAAAGTTTCCAGCGTGCCACGCTCCTTCTCGCCGGCACATAGGTCAACCGCCGGATAGAACGCGCCGGTCATTGCCCACAGTAACAGCATCACGGGCAGCATCCGAGACCAGATGTTTGCCGACTTGCTCGCCGATTCGCCGGCCAGATTCGAACGGTCAATCTCGAAGGGCCGCACCGCCTGGGCAGGCATGCCGCCCGCTACGAGATTCGTCTTGCCGACATCTTCCGTCCAGCGATCCAGAACCGCCGTCAGCCGGTTGCAGGCCATCAGCGATCGTTCGTTTGCCGTCGTGTAAATGATCTTCGGTCGAGGAATTTCCACGATGCTCCCCTCTCCCTTTGGGAGAGGGGCAGGGGGTGAGGGCAGCCTGTTGGCGGCCACGTGGATGGCCTTGCGATAAGCCTCCAGCCGATTGGCAAAATCGGGCGGAAAAACCAGTGCCGCGTCGAACTTTTTGCTTTGTACTAACCGATTCGCTTCGGCCGTCCAGTCGCTGGCCGTGTCGCTGCCGGAAGGCGGCCCCTCGGGCGCCATTTCCAGCTTCAGCAACTCGGTACCGCGGGGACCGTCAAAAAACAGTTGCGGCGAGAAGGCGGAGTCTTCGATCAGCGGCGTTGAAGTGGAGGCTAGTTGCCCGCCACCGACGACCAACACCGTCATCGAGTTCTGCGTCTGGAACTGCACCATCTGAAAATAGGCCGTTCCCAGAAGCGGATAGAGCAGGATCGGCAGCACGAAGATCATGAACAACGTCCGCCGGTCGCGCATCTGGTCTCGGACTTCGCGGGCGAGAATGAGTCTGACGTTCGTGAAATTCATGGTTGCCCGATCAAACCAGGTCGTGCTCGGCGGCTGGCGTGCCCGCTTGTTCATACCGCGAAATCAGTTGGAAGAAAATTTCCTCCAGATCATTCTCGCCATGCTCCTGGCGAAGCTCCTCCAGCGTACCCTCGGCCAAGATTTTGCCGCGGTGTACGATCGCCAGGCGGTCACAGAGCTTTTCGGCCTCTCGCATGATATGAGTGGAAAAGATGATGCACTTGCCGTTTTGCCGTAGTTCGGCCACGCGGTGAAGCAACGCCCGCGCCACCAGGACATCGAGCCCCGCCGTAGCCTCGTCGAAAATCAGCACTGGCGGGTCGTGTACGATGGCCCGAGCGATCGATACCTTCTGCCGCATGCCCGTCGACATCTTCGCCCCCAGCACGTCGCGGATGTCGTTCATCTTGAATTTCTCGAAGAGCGATTCCATGCGTTGGGTCAACTCGGCCGGCGGCAGGCCGTGGAGGCGGCCAAAATACTCGACCATCTCCCAGGCCGTCATACGGTCGTAAATGCCCGTATTGGCCGACATAAAGCCAATCTGACGGCGGACCTGCGACGGTTCCAGGACTACGTCGTAGCCGTTGACCCGTGCCGTGCCGTTGCTCGGCCGCAACACGGTACTAAGGATCCGAAGGGCGGTCGTTTTTCCCGCTCCATTGGGGCCGAGCAGACCGTAGACCTGGCCGGGCAGCGCATAAAAACTTAGACCATCCAACGCGACAAATCGGCCGCGACGGAGGTCGGCATAGTACTTGGTCAACCCTTGAACTTCAATCATCCCTGTATTCTACCACGCAGGCTGCGCCCAGGCGGTCGACTACGGACCGAAGAATCAATTAATGTGGCTCTTCCGGTTATGAGTGCGGAACGTGAGTAATTGATAACCGGAAGAGCCATTTATGTCGTAGTTGGGGTAATATCCGTAATGCGCACCTTCAGACTTCCTTGCCTCGGCGCGTTCCAAGCGGGCCCGTTCGATTACCCGGCTCTCGCCTTCCGCCGTTTTTTCCACTAAACTAACCTTACTCAACTTACCATGGATATCCCATCCTAAAGTTTCCATCCCATTACAATTACCTTCAAAAACTTAACGATCGACCAGGTTTACGAAAGCCTTTCGCCGCTCGGTGTGCAGCCGAGGCTGGCCCGGCTATTGCAGGTTACCGCAGTTCGCAAGGGCCACTATCCAGGCATCGTGCCGGGCGTATCTAGCCGCCTCCTTGAGCAGGTTCGGCGGCGGACGACCATCCCAAACTTGACGCTCGTCGGCAAGGTTGTTTCGCCGCAAGATGGATTCGCCAAGTATCTGTTCCGCGGCGAGCGGCCGGATGCCTTTGAAGCCGTCCGCATTCCATTGCTGCACCGGCCGGAAGATCCCAAGTACGTGGTCTGCGTTAGTTCCCAAGTCGGCTGTGCGCTGGCCTGCGAATTCTGCGCAACGGGCCGCATCGGTTTTCGCGGCAATCTGGCCGCTTGGGAAATCGTCGATCAGGTGGCCAAGATTCAGGCCGACTCGCCTCATCCGGTCCGCGGCGTCGTCTTCATGGGCATGGGAGAGCCGATGCTCAACTATGCCAATGTGATTCAGGCGGCCAATATCCTGTCCGAGTCGTGCGGCATGGCGATCGCCGGAAAAGCGATCACGATTTCGACAGTCGGAATCGTGCCCGGCATTCGCCGTTTCACCGCCGAGCGGCATCGTTTCCGGCTCGTCATATCGCTCATTTCGGCCGATCCGGAGGTCCGCCGCGGATTGATGCCGATCGAAAATTCGTATCCCACGCCGCAACTCATGGAAGCGATTCGTGAATACCACGAAGCAACGCATCGCCGCGTTACGCTGGCGTGGATCATGATCTCGGGCGTCAATACTCGCGACGAAGATGCTGCCCAGTTAGCCGAGCTGACGCGTGGTCTGCCCGTGAAGCTCGACCTGATCGACGTGAACGATCCGACGGGTCGGTTCCAGCCGCCATCGTCCGAAGAGCTACATCGCTTTCGTGATGCCTTGACGGCCCGACTAGGCATGCCGGTCGATCGTCGCTACAGCGGCGGCAAGGATATTCATGCTGCCTGCGGGATGTTGGCCGGGAGGGGTGATGGCTTTCTCGATGCAACGGATGCGTCATGAAAGTACCGGCACCACCATGCGTTACGTGGGGCAAAGATGCGACGGCTGCTTGGAAACTGCCCTGCCAAGCCTGCTTGTTCAAGGAGAAGTTTGTCCAACGTGATGAGCGAGCAGGTACCCGCCCTGCCCCGTTTTACCACGTAATTCCGGGGACACATGACTTAATTCGTATTCTGTTTCGGTTTTGGGCCGCGTTTTTGGGGTTTGAGGACACGACCTACCATTTCCTCCAGACGACCAAGGAAAGTTTCGTCTCCCAGCGGCCGGCCAGTGCGAC
>JANXQG010000352.1 GCA_025356915.1 Planctomycetota bacterium
GAGAAGCCCACGCGTCTCGCCGCGACCTTGCTGCCATCGGTCGGTTGTCCGGTGGGATGCAATTTCTGCATGACTTCGGCGATGTTCGGCGGCAAGGGAAACTGGTTCGATTTCTACCGCACGGGCGACGAACTCTTTGAAATCATGTGTCAGATCGAACAGTCCCTCGCGACCCGGTCGTTTTTCATCATGGACGAGAATTTCCTCTTCCATCGTCAGCGAGCCTTGCGGCTGTTGGAATTGATGGAACAGTATGATAAGTCGTGGGTACTGTATGTGTTCAGCTCTGCCGGAGTCATCAAGTCGTATGCCATCGAGCAACTCATCGCCTTGGGTGTCTCCTGGGTATGGATGGGGGTGGAGGGAAAAAACAGCGAGTACGCGAAGCTCGACGGAATCGACACGTTCGGATTGGTTCGCGAACTCCAGTCGCACGGAATCCGCGTCCTGGGGTCTACGATCATCGGGCTCGAAGAGCACACGCCGGATAACATCGACCAGGTCATCGAACATGCGGTAAGACACAACACCGACTTCCACCAATTCATGCTCTACACTCCTTTGCCCGGCACACCACTTCATACGGAATTCTCTGCGCAGGGGCGCATGCTGGACGAAGCTGCGTGTCCGTCAGCCGACACCCACGGGCAGTTCCGGTTCAATTATCGGCATCCTAACATTCCTGCGGGCTTGGAATCCGAGTTGATCGTGCGCGCGTTTCAGCGAGATTTTTCGGTTAACGGTCCAAGCATGTTGCGAGTGCTGCACACGACCTTGGCCGGTTGGAAACAGCATAAGAATCATCCCGATCAGCGCATTCGGCGGCGATTTGCCTGGGAAGTCCAGGGCATGGCAACCACGTATTCCGCCGTCGCCGGGGCAGTGAAGCGGTATTACCGGAAGAACCCGGCCTTGTATGCCAAGATATCGAGGCTCCTGGAAGAAATGAACCACGAGTTTGGCTGGACTTCAAGGCTTTTTGCAGCGATCGTCGGTCCCTATGTCTTGCGGAAGATTCGCCAAGAGGAAAAGCGATTGGCCCAGGGTTGGACGTATGAGCCGCCGACATTCCATGAAGTCAACGACGCCGTACAGCCGGATGAATGCTCATCGGCTTCGCGCTGCCGCTATGTGACCCCACAGGCCGTGCCCCACGAACGCGAGGATGGCCTGGCAGAGGTGCAAGAGCCCCGAACTGTTGAAGTTGCGCAAGATCAAAGACTCCAGAAGGTCCAGTGACCATGCTGCTTACCCCCGTGGTGCAAATCGTCCTGGGACTTCTCGTGGTTTCCGCCATGATGACCGTGCTGTGGTTCGTTCAGCGGCGGACGGGCAACGCAGGGATTGTCGATGCCGGCTGGGCTGCAAGCATCGGCGTTCTGGGTGGCTTCTACGCGGCAACGTCCAGCGGTTTTTTGCCTCGTCGCGTCCTGGTGGCTGTACTGATTGGGTTTTGGGCTGCACGGTTGGCGATCTATTTGCTCGTGGATCGGGTCGTCGGGCGTGGCGAAGATGGCCGTTACCGTACCCTTCGCGAACAATGGGGGGCATCGGCCGGCAGACGGCTGTTCTTCTTCTTTCAGACCCAGGCCCTGGCGGCTTCATTCTTCGCCCTGCCCGTGCTGATTGTGGCTTACCATTCCGTGGCTTCGTGGACACCCTGGGATGTGGCGGGCGTGCTGATCTGGTGTATCAGCGTCGGAAATACCGTACTCGCCGACCGGCAGCTTGCCCGCTTCAAGCGGCGGCCGGAGAACCGCGGCAAGACCTGCCGCGCGGGCTGGTGGCGCTACTCACGGCATCCGAACTACTTTTTCGAGTGGCTGCACTGGTGGTCGTATGTCGCGTTGGCCGTCGGGGCGTCCTATTGGTGGCTTACGCTCCTGGCGCCGGCCGCGATGTTACACTTCCTTCTCAATGTCACGGGTATCCCGCCGACCGAAGCGCAGGCTGTCGCCAGCCGCGGCGAGGACTACCGCCAATACCAGCGGACCACGAGTGTCTTCGTCCCCTGGTTTCCCAAGACCGAAATCCATCCCAAGGACAACCCAGAAGGTAAATAGTCATGTACTACCTAAAACTCTACCTGTCCGCGTTCGTCGTATTCTTGGCAATCGACATGGTGTGGCTGACAGTTGTGGCCCGCGAATTCTACCACAAGCAGTTGGGCTTCCTACAAATACGGTTCAACTTGTGGGCAGCGTTTGCGTTCTACCTGCTTTTCGTGGCCGGGTTGCTCGTGTTTGTGATTGTCCCCGCGGTCGAGGCTGGCTCGTTGCGCAAGGCCCTTCTTCTGGGCGCCTTTTTCGGCTTGGTCACCTACGCGACCTACGATCTGACGAACCAGGCGACGGTCAAGGACTGGCCCTGGATTCTGACGATTGTGGACATGACTTGGGGCGCCGTCCTTGCTACAACCGTGAGTTACCTCGGGTATCTGATCGGACGTTGGCTCGGGTGACAGCGGGGACACGGAAGCAATGACGGTAACGGAACCAGATGCTGTCGTGTTCTGATTTGCGTTTCGATTGACTTCGTTGAGCTCCCACGCGAAAGACACAGCAAGGCAACGCCGACTGAAGCAATGCCCGTCCTCTTGCTTCCCCGTTTTCTCGCCAAATGATTCCCGCCGGATTTTCGAGACTTTTCTAGGACACCCTCTCGCGTAGTCGCAGCACCGAATGCCAAAGTGCTTCGTGAATCCAGCTTCCCTCTTCGTGCGAATCATCTGATGTGCGTGCAAGGCGCAGAGCATTTAACCCCAATGGATTCTTTTTAGGAGTTTGGACAATGAAGGTTTTTTCTTTCAGAGTATTGATGCTGGCGGGTGCCGTCAGCCTGATGTCGTTTGCGACTGGCTTTTCTGCTGGGCAATGCACTGGAAATGCCAAGGACATCGTGGACACGGCGGTAGCGGCTGGCAAGTTTAAGACGCTTGCCGCAGCGTTGACCGCTGCTGACTTGGTGGAAACACTGAAGGGCACTGGGCCTTTCACCGTCTTTGCCCCAACCGACGAAGCTTTTGCTAAGTTGCCGGAAGGCACGGTGGCCGATCTGCTGAAGCCTGAGAACAAGGCCAAGCTGATCGCCATCCTCACCTACCATGTGGTGCCAGGAAAGGTTATGGCTGCTGATGTCGTGAAACTGACGTCGGCCAAGACGGTTCAGGGTCTCGAAGTGGCGATCAAGATTGATGGTAGCAAGGTCATGGTTGACAACGCCAATGTCATCAAGACCGACATCAAGTGCAAGAACGGCGTGATCCACGTTATCGACGCGGTGATTCTGCCCAAGCTGTAATCAGCGCGTATTCGACCGGGGGAGCGTCGCTCGTCTCCCTCGGTCACTTATTGCCAACTTCATCCAAACACTCGCAAATCCAGTTCAAGCGTGGTGCAATCCCCTCTCGGTCAAAGGCAAAGCATTTTCAAGGAGGAGCAAATTCATGTTGGTCTTCAGTCGGAAGCGAGGGGAAGAATTCCTCATCGGAAATGGCATCAGGGTCACGGTACTTGAGATTCGGGGCAATCAGGTGAAACTCGGGTTCGTCGCCCCTGCCGAAGCCAAGATTTGCCGCCAGGAAATCCAGCAGGCGGTCAAACGCTTGCGGCCCACCCAGGCACTCGCCCACCCCCATGTAGCAACCGCTTCGCTCGATCTGTTTTTTCTGCCCAGATTCGGTAAAGGTCACAAGGCATTTGCAGCCCCAACGGCGTTAGAAATTGCAAGCCCCAGGAGCCGATTATGAGTACGAAGAAATATTTTGCATTGTTAGCGGTTACAGCCGTGGCTGCCGCCATTGGGCTGTCGGGGTTCTCGGCGACCCCAACCATATCTGTAAAGGAGGAATCCGTGACCGATCGCAAGGCCAGTAAAGAGGAACTGAAACAAAAGTTGAGTCCCTTGCAATATCAAGTGACCCAGGAGTCCGCCACGGAACCCGCTTTTCACAACGAATATTGGAACGAACACCAGGAAGGTCTCTACGTCGAAATCGTCAGCGGCAAAGTCCTATTCTCGTCCGAGGACAAGTTCGACTCCGGCTGCGGCTGGC
>JANXQG010000369.1 GCA_025356915.1 Planctomycetota bacterium
TCGGGGTCCCAGCCGAAAGCCCCCGGCCTCTCGCCCTTCTCCGCGTTCGTCTTATACCCCGTATCAGCGACGAACTGCCGGAACTGGCCTCGCGTGACGTGGTAGGTGCCTAGGTAGAACGGCTTGGTGATCCGAACCCGGTGCTGCGAGTGCTCGTTCTTGAAAAAGTCAGCTTTCAGAAAATCTTCGCCGTAGTTTTTCTTGAAGAAGGCAGCCGTGGCCTCCGCCGACTCACCGCTCCCCATCTTGAACTCACCCGCTGGGATGAGCGTCAGTTTCAACTTCACCCCGCCGCCCAAGTCTCCCGCAAGCCCTTTCGGCGGATCTTTCGTCTCGCTCAAAGCAGGCCCCACCATCGCGAGAAACACAACGCAACCAGTCACGAAGTTTCTCATACCATGTCTTTTCATAAAAGATTTTTCAGGCTTGATCTACGGTGAGCATAGCACGGCAGGTAATATCCGACAACTGAGAGGCTGCGGTTCCTCGCTTAGGCACTGTAAATCAATAACTTGCGCAGTTGCGCGTAGAACGGATTGCCAATCCGTCCTACGGTGATTGGTCAACTTATTCTTTTACAACGCCCTAGGACCGGCGATTCTGAGACTTGCAGTATACAGAATGATCGATTATAATGTACTTCATGTATCTCAAAAGAGCAGCCGAGCAGCCGTTGAAGGACATTCTTGCCAGCGACAAGGTCGGGATCATTCTCGGCGCGCGTCAGGTCGGCAAGACGACTTTGGTGGAACACGTCTTGGCGGGAAGGCCAGCAGTTTTCCTCAATTTCGACGTCGAGGTGGACAAGGCTCGTTTTCAGGCCGCTGCCGCATTGTCCCCCAGCGATGGCCTGCGTTCCCTCGGCAACCCCGCGGTCTTGGTGATGGATGAAGCGCAGCGCCTGCCGGAGGCGTCCCGCATCATCAAGGGTTGGCATGATGCGAGGCTGCCCGCAAAGTTCCTCCTGCTCGGCTCCTCCTCGCTGGATTTGCTCGATCAGGCAGCGGAGAGCCTCACCGGTCGCAATCGGAAGCTGGTGTTGCCGCCGCTGCTGTTTTCCGAGACGCTGGGTGCTCAGGTTTGGGCCGGCAGAGACGCCACGCCCGACCACCTGTGTCGGCACTTCGCGCCGCAACTGCGGGCCATCCTGATGCAGCGACTGAGTTTCGGCAGCTATCCTGAAGTTGTGACGAGCGACGACCCCACGCAACTGCTGCGCGAACTGAGTTCCGACTACCTCTGGAAAGATGTTCTCCAGACCGGCTTGGTCAAGACACCCGCCCTCATCAAGCGGTTGCTGCTGTTGTTGGCGCACCAAGCCGGCTCCGAGGTCTCGGTCAACGAACTGGCGACCCAACTTCAGATGGCCCGGCCGACCGTGGATCGCTATCTGGACCTACTGGAGCAGACCTTTGTCATTTTCAGGCTGCGGTCGTTCAGCACCAATCCCCGCAAGGAGATCGCCAAGAGCCAGAAAGTTTTTTTCTGGGATACGGGCATCCGCAACGCCCTGCTCACTGCGTTCTCGACCGACGAATTCCGGCCCGACATTGGTGCCTTGTGGGAGAACTGGGTCATTGCCGAGGCGGCCAAACATAATGCCTTGGCCGGCTCGCCAGCAAAACTCTTCTTCTGGCGCACTCGTACGCAATCCGAGGTAGACCTGATCGTGCAGCAGGGGAGCAAGCTGCGGGCCTTTGAGGTCAAATGGTCCCCAGGCCGGGTCTCGGGCCGGGCTTTTCGCGATGCCTATGGCGTGGAGGTGGAGTTGATCCGCCCGGACAATCCATTCGCGACGGATATCTTCAAGACTTCAACGAGTCGTTCCGGTTCCTAGGCAGAGCGAAGAAATAACTTTGACAAGTCGCTGGATGAGCTTTTGCCCGTCCACGCCAATTCTCGACGGGTTGCGGGGGTAAAACTGCCGAGTGCTGTTAGGATAACAAGTCAGGCTAGAAAGCCTGACCTAAGGACCGGCGAATCAATAACTGCACTCATCTCGCTCCGCGAGATGCATTCCATCTCGCGGAGCGAGATGAGTACGTTCCGAAAACCCGACACTTATTGATTCGCCGGTCCTAAGTGATTTTCTTTCCTGCCGGGGTAATATTGCTCACCAGTTTCAGGTTACAACCGGCCAGGGCAGCTACAGCGGCATCGGCACTCTCAAAACGGAAGACCAGCATGGCCTTGTCGTTGAGCCTTTCCGAGAAGGCGTACATGTACTCGACGTTAATGCCCGCCTGTTCGATCGCACGCAGTACATCGGCCAGTCCACCGGGATGATCGGGAACCTCGATGGCCAAGACCTCGGCCACATTGACGACAAAGCCGGCTCGCTCCAGGACTTCCTTGGCCTGCTGCCAATCGGGCACGATCATCCGCAGGATTCCGTACTGGTGCGTATCGGCCAGGCTAAGCGTGATGATGTTGATTCCGGCCTTCGCCAAGGTCTCGCAGGGTGCTAGCAGCCTGCCAGGCTTGTTCTCCACGAATACCGAAACTTGATGGATTTTCATCTTCAGGTTCCCTTACAGGTTGCGTTGGTCCATCACGCGGCGAAGCTTCCCTTCACTCCGCGGCAATGTGCGAGGCTCAGCCAGTGTCACCACGACGTGCAGCCCGATGATGTGCTCAATTTGCTTGGCAAACCGGGCCTGGAGTTCCTCCATGGCGCCGATGCGGTCGCTGAGGATCTGCGCGTTGACCTCGATCTGCACCTCCATCTGATCGAGTCCCCTGGATCGCGTGAGGATGATCTGATAGTGTGGCAAGGCACCTTCCACTTCGAGCAAGGCCGTCTCGATTTGCGAAGGGAATACGTTGCAGCCGCGAATGATGATCATGTCGTCCGTGCGGTGCGAGATGCGGTGGATGCGGCGGATCGTCCGCCCGCAAGGGCATGGCTCGCTCACCAGCGACGTGACGTCGCGGGTGCGGAACCGCAGGATGGGCATCGCCTGCTTGCTGAGCGTGGTAAGTACAAGTTCGCCTGTTTCGCCGTCAGGTAGCGGCTGGCCGGTATTCGGGTCAATAATCTCGGGATAGAAGTGGTCCTCAAAAATATGAATACCGTTCTGGCAATGACATTCGGCCCCCACGCCAGGCCCGATGATCTCGGTCAGTCCATAGATGTCGTAAGCCTTGATGTCGGCGGCTTGCTCGATGTGCTGCCGCATGGCATCGGTCCAAGGCTCGGCACCGAAGATGCCGGCCCGCAAGGGAAGCGAGCGAAGGTCCACGCCGATTTCCGCCGCGCGGTCGAGAATATGCAGGAAGTAACTCGGCGTGCAACAAATGGCGGAGACGCCGAAATCCTTCATGATCATGATCTGCCGGTCGGTATTACCGCCAGAGGTTGGGATCACGGTTGCCCCCAGCCGCTCACCGCCATAGTGAAGCCCCAGTCCGCCGGTGAATAGCCCGTAGCCATAGGAGTTCTGAAGGATGTCGCCTTCGTGCAATCCAAAAGAAACCAAGGCGCGCTCAATGACTTCTGCCCAGATTTCGACGTCGTGGCGATTGTAGGCAACGACGATCGGCTTGCCGGTCGTGCCGCTGGATGCGTGCAGCCGAACAATCTCGTCCATGGGGCTGGCAAAGAGGCCGAACGGATAGGTATCGCGCAAGTCGGACTTCACCGTGAATGGCAGTTGAGCAATATCGTCGATGCTCTCGATGCTCTCCGGCCGCAACCCAGCCTCGTTGATGCGATTCCGGTAGAGCTTCGTCTGGTCGTATACCCGGCGAACCACCGCGCGGAGCCTTTGCGACTGCAATTCGCGAAGTTGCGGCGCGGGCACGAAGTCGGGACTGCTGGCTGGGTGAAAACGTGTCGTCATTGTCTTGCTCTCGGAAAGGACAGTACCATTATGCCATCTCGCGGCCGATTTGAAATGCGTGGAGATTGTCTCCGTGTAGATTTTCGCGGAAGTTGTTGCGAATGGCCGCTTGCCAAAATTCTGGCGCAATGGCCAGTCCACGGCTCAGCACGCCAAGCAACGCCACATTGATGCTGCGGCGATTCGGCAGCCGATCGGCGGCAATCCGGTCGGGCATCAACAAGGTTCCGCCGGGCCGCAGCACGTCGCGATGTGGCTCCACTTGGTCTTCGGCTAGCACGACGAGAAAATCGGCCTCGCCCGCAGTCACCATCGGGCTGAAGACGCGCGGGCCAAAGCGGACGTCGCTGCGGACCGATCCCCCCCGCTGGCTCATGCCATGCACGTCGGCCTTTTTTACGTCCCAGCCGGCGGCAAAGGCGGCTTCCGTGAGGATGTCGGAAGCCTTGAGTACTCCCTGTCCTCCCAGCCCGGCGACGACGATATTGACGACACGATTAGACATTGGATTGCTCATACTGTCGGATCTTGCCAGCGGCCAGCAGGCAGGTTCGCCGTGTGATGATCACGCTCAGGGCGTCGCTCGCTAGGCTTTCAACCAGGATCTGCTCAAATCTCTCCGGTGCGGCGACGGGGTCGATCACGGTAACATTCGGAATGCCCAACGATCGAATCAGATCCTCGAACACGATCTTACCGGTTGCGGCGTGGTCGAGTGTGCGCCCGGTGCCGGGATGCTCTTGTAAACCGGTCATGGCCGTCGTGCCGTTGTCGAGGATCAGCACGACATGGCCACCGGGCGGCGGATTGTAGGCCATCTCCACGAGGCCCGGGATGCCGCTATGGACGAACGTGCTGTCGCCAATGACGCTGACAACCCGTCGGGCCTCGTCAGCGGGCAGGGCGTGGCGAAGCCCCAGGCCCATGCCGATGCTGGCGCCCATGCAGACCAGCGAGTCCATCGCCTCCCACGGCGGCAACGCACCGAGCGAATAGCAGCCGATGTCGCCCGCCACGATGCAATCGAGTTTCTTCAGCACGCCGAACACGATCCTGTGCGGGCAGCCCTGGCACAAGGTCGGCGGCTTGCCGGGTAGCGCAGCAGGCTCGGGAGAAGTATCGCCGACAAGAATTCGCCGCACCCGAGTGACATTCAACTCGCCGAAGCGATACATCTCCGGCTTGCCTTCCACCGCAATGCCGGCAGTGCGAAGTTGCTCGACGAGATACGGGTCGCCCTCCTCGATGACCAGGCAGCGATCGACGCTCGTGGCGAAGCGCCGGATTTTTTCCAGCGGCAGGGGGTAGGTGAGGCCCAATTTTAGCACGGATGCGTCCGGCGCGGCCTCGCGAACGTGCATGAAATTGACCCCCGAGGTGACAATTCCCAGCCGACTTTGGCCGGCCACCAATTCGTTTGGGCCGGACTCTTCGTTCCATTGGGTCAGTTCGGCCAACTTCTGCCGCAAGCGGCGGTGGGCAGGCCGGGCGTTGCTGGGAATCATGACTCGCGAGCGAATGTCATGCTCGAAATGCGGAACCAAGACGTTCCTTTCCCGCGGCAGAAGATAGACCACGGTCTTTGAATGACAGACGCGGGTGGTGGTTCGCAGGATGAAGGGCAAGTGCCAACGGGCAGACAATTCCAATGCCAGCAGAGTAAAATCATACGACTCCTGGGCATCGGCCGGTTCGAGCATCGGCACGGCCGCGGCCACGGCAAAGCGGCGGTTATCTTGCTCATTCTGGCTGGATGCCATGCCCGGATCGTCGGCCGAGACAATCACCAGCGATCCGCTTGTCCCCGTGTAGGCCGCGGTAAAAAGTGGATCGGCGGCCACGTTCAAGCCGACGTGCTTCATCGTGACCAGCACTGCTGCGCCGGCCATGGCCACGCCAAGACCGACCTCCAGGGCCACCTTTTCGTTAGGAGCCCACTGGGCACGGCCGCCATGGGCCGAGAGGTATTCGAGAATCTCCGTCGAGGGCGTGCCAGGATACCCGGTGCCTAGCGCAACGCCGAAATCCAAGGCGGCCAGGGCGACCGCCTCATTCCCGCTCAACAATAATCGTTGGGTAGCCCTATCCAAAATTTGCGTACTTTGAGGAAAGCATCAGCATAACACAATTTGCCGCGAACTAAAATACAGGAGCATGCGGGCCAAAGGCCCAGAACCATACCAGCCTGGGGCATCGCCCCAGGTCCGCTTAGGACCGGCGCATCAATAAGTGTCGGGTTTTCCAACGTACAGTTATTGATGCGCCAATCCTTAAGTCACAAACTCCGGCACCACTAACTTTGGGATTACGCCGGCCGCATGTCCGCGGGCGAGCAATTCGGTGATGGCCTGGCGACCGCGCGGACCAATATCCAGCGTCCAGTCGTTGACGTACATGGCGACAAATTCATCGGCCTTGGCAGGATCCAATCCGCGGCCGAACTCCAAGGCATACTCCAATGCCTCGCGGCGATGCTGCAAGCCATACTCGATGCTCGCGTGAAGCAATCGTTGCACATTGGCAATGACGGGTTGTCCAAGATTCTTGCGTACCCCATTGGCTCCCAACGGCAACGGCAGACCGGTTTGTTCATACCACCATTGGCCAGTATCGACGATCAACTCCAGGTTCTGCTCGGCGTAGGTGAGCTGACCTTCGTGGATGATCAGCCCGGCATCGATCGGTTGGCCTTCGTACACGCCAGCGACTACGGCATCGAGAATACGATCGAACGGCACGACCACTTGGCGGAACTCCATGCCGAGGCAGAGCCGCAAGGCCAGATAGGCGGTGGTGAGCGTGCCGGGCACGGCAATCGTGGCACGGCGATAAGCTTCCAGCGGCTGTTTTGTCCGCGCTACGAGCATGGGGCCATAACGATCGCCCATGCTCGCCCCACAAGTACATAGCAGATAGTGATCGGTCAGGTGGGCATAGGCGTGCAGGCTCAGGGCCGTCAGTTCCAACTCGCCACGGAAAGCACGGCGATTGAGCGTTTCAATATCGACCAATTCGTGCTGGAACTGGTACGGCTCGGTGTTAATCCTGCCGCGGGCCAAGGCGTAAAACATGAACGCATCGTCAGCGTCGGGGCTATGGCCAACACGGATTTTCAAGGGGGTATCTTTCACGGCGACTCCTTCTGGCACGAAATGTCGAATGGAGCAAGTTTATCTCCCCTTTCTTCCAATTGGAAGTGGTGGTCCAGGAGAATTGCAAAGTCCGGGGTCGGGTCCATTTCTCTGCGAGAACGCATGAAATTCACCCGAGATCCTTGCCCCAATAGGTCTAGCCCACCACCATGCTCCACACGGTTCAGGAAGCCCTTCTTTGGGAGGTATCGAATTTGGTCGTTCTGGCCGATTTATCCTGTCCGGTCAGTTCATCCCCCATTTGCGACCGCGTTGGACTCGCATTACAATGTGATTACGATAATGATTGGGGATCTCGCGGATTCTCAGGTGTCCTGAATTCAATTCGTTTTGGTAAGGAGGTTCTATTGATGAGCAAACCAGGATCATCCCGACGTGACTTTCTCAGGGTTTTGTCCGGTGCCGGCGCTGCGCTCGCACTAGCAAGCGAAATTCAGGCCGCTGGCGACAAGCCTGAGGTCGCTCGTTTGAGCGGCAAACCGCTGGAAACCGTGAGGGTCGGGTTTATCGGCGTAGGTGCTCGTGGATCGGGGCATGTCGCCCAGATGAAGGCCCTTGAGGGGGTCGAGGTTGTCGCAATCGCCGATAATCGTGAGCCCACGCTCAAAAGCGTTTGTGCCAATGCGGCCAAGAGCGGTGGCAAACCGCCCGTCGCCTATGGTAAAGGGGACAAGGATTACAAGCGGATGCTCGAACGCGACGATATGGATATCGTCATCATCGCCACGCCGTGGGAATGGCATGCCCGGATGTGCGTTGACGCCATGAAGGCCGGCAAGCACGCATTCACCGAAGTGCCTGCCGCCGTCACCCTCGATGAATGTTGGCAGTTGGTCGAGACTTCCGAAAAAACGCAGAAGCACTGCATGATGATGGAGAACTGCTGCTACAATCGCGAGGAGTTGTTCTGCTTGAACCTTTGCCGCCTGGGGCTTTTTGGCGATCTGTTGCATGGGGAAGCGGCCTATATTCACGAGTTGCGCGGCCAGATGAACGAGGTCGAGCATGGTACCGGGTCGTGGCGCACTTTGCACTATGCCAAGCGCAACGGCAATCTTTATCCGACGCACGGCTTGGGGCCCGTGGCGCAATACATGGGCATCAACCGCGGCGACCGCTTCGACTACCTCTCATCGGTCGCTTCGCCGGCGTTAGGGCGTGCGGCGTTTGCCAAAACGCACTTCCCGCCGGACCACAAGTGGAACAAGATTCCCAAGTGGAACTGCGGCGACATGGTCACCACGATCATCAAGACCGCCTTGGGCCGCACGCTCATGCTACAGTGGGACGAAACCTCGCCGCGGCCCTATTCGCGTTTGAATCTCATCCAGGGAACGAAGGGAACCTTTGCGGGCTATCCGTCTCGGTTGGCCTTGGACGGCGTGACTCCCGCCACGCACGAATGGACGGAAGGGAGCAAGCTCGAAGCCATTATGCAAAAGTACGAGCATCCGCTCTGGAAGAAGATGGGGGAATTGGCCGCCAAGCATGGTGGGCATGGCGGCATGGACTGGCTCATGCTCTGGCGGATGGTTTATTGCCTCCGCAACGGAGAGCCTTTGGATCAGGATGTTTATGACGCCGCCGCATGGTCGTCGATCGGGCCGCTGAGCGAAAAATCGATTGCCAACCGCAGCCAGTCAATCGACGTGCCCGACTTCACGCGCGGCCGCTGGAATACCACGAAGCCGCTGGGCATCGTAAGCTGAGGAGATCGCTCTTGGATTGAGGCGAGTTAGGACCGGCGCTTCAATAAGTGTCGGACTTGGCCGTAGGACGGATTGGCAATCCGTCCGGCAATTCGACGGATTGCCAATCCGTCCTACGACAGTAATTGATTCGCCGGTCCTAAGAGGGGAAAGGGAGAAAGAATCTCCTTATCCTGAAGGGATTCTGTCCTCTAGCCCAGGGTTGCCG
>JANXQG010000382.1 GCA_025356915.1 Planctomycetota bacterium
TGACTTTGTCTGGCACCGTCAGGCTGAAAAGCCTGACCTACTTGGAAATACCCACAAGCATGGTATTTTATACGAATTCATGGGATTCCCGCAAGCTAGGTCAGATACAAATTGCACTTTTTCACAAGAGCCGCTATGCTATCGCGTCTATGGGAGTCTTAAAGTCAATTTTCGAGCTTACCCAGGAGGAATCGGCTCTGCATGCCGCCGAGCACCCTGAGCTTGACCGCAAAGTGATTGCGGTCCTTTTGACCACGTGCGTCATGCTCACGCTCCAGAACTATGTTTTTCGCGGTGGCAGTTTTGACCAAGTGCCTGCCGTGCTGGAATGGTTCGGTGCCAAAGATCTGGCCTATTGGATCAACGAGTGGACCTGCGCAGTTCAAGACCGGCAATTGGCGCAACTCCTTTTCTGGGTCGCGGGTAGTGTGACGACCTACGTGTTTATTCCGATTCTGGTCATTAAGCTCGTGTTGCGAGAGCGGATCGCCGAGTATGGGCTGAACTTCCGCGGTATCTTCCGCAGCGGTTGGCTGTACTTGGTGATGTTCCTCTTTATGGTGGGGCCGCTGACTCTTTTATCGCAAACCGACGTATTCCAGGCAAAATATCCATTTTATCACCTTCAACAAGGCGAACCTTTCTGGCCTCGGCTATGGATATGGGAGATGGGCTACATCGTTCAGTTCTTCGCCCTCGAGTTTTTCTTCCGCGGTTTCATGGTTCATGGGCTGCGGCAACGGTTGGGGATTTATGCAATTTTTGTGATGACGGTACCCTATTGCATGATCCATTTTGGCAAGCCGATGGCAGAAACCTTCGGCGCGATCGGTGCGGGAATTATTCTGGGAATCTTGAGCCTGAAGACGCGATCGATTTGGTTCGGCGCATGCCTGCACGTCGCAGTGGCCCTGACGATGGATTTTCTGTCGCTTTGGCACAAGGGAATGCTTGGATAAGCGTTCGACAAACGTCACAGAAAATTCATCGCCGCGTCGCACTCGTTGTCGCCGTTGCGGCTCTTGAAGTAGATCGCCACGTCGCCGTCGGAACTGACCTTGATCGGCCGGCCACCCCACAAATATGCCGAACGGGCGGCTGTAACTCGGGCACCGAGATGATTGCCGACGTTGGGATGCGAACGAATCAAGGCACCTACGGCCAGCAAGTTGTCGTCGTCGAACACGACCGCACCATCGACGCCCGACATCTCTATCAGCCGCCGCTTTCGCCGGAGCGAGCCGGCCCTGCGGCCGATGGATGTGTCGGCGATCGAATCGACGATCATCGATTGCCCTGTTTCCGGGAGGTAACTGGCCTCTGGACCGCCCGTCGTGCCAGCGACCTCGGTTCCACGCAATACTCCGGTGCTGTCCTGAGTCTTCCGGAGGTGGTAACCGCCGATAATGCTTTCTGTGTTAAGAATGTGATCGGCGACGAGATGATCGGGATCGTAAATCAAGAGCGAACCTTGACGGCGGAAACTCAGGTCAAAGACGACCTCGAAGAGGTTCGCCCCCACGTAGTGACTGCCGAGGCAGTAGGCCAAGCTATTTTTGAAGGTACGGACGTCGTAGATCTTCCACTTGCGATTTCGCCGCGTGGCCAACAAGCCAGCTTTGCTCATGATGATCAGGTCGCCGCCGGTCGTGAGGTGGGCCGACAAGTCGGTTTCGTCCATCACGCTATGAATAGGATGTAGGAACTCGGGATGAAACTTGTAAGAATGAGCCGCTTTGACCTGCGACCACTCGACTTCGCCATACTCAATCAACCGCAGGTCGCTATCGACGGCCAAATAAGAGAATGCCGACGAGGCAAGGCGATCGAAGAACTTCTGGATACGTGGCCGCGTGAGATCGCCCAGCCCTTGACCCTGGCGGATAATCAGGTTCAGGGTTACCGGCTGGTTCTCGTGAGTCCGCCGGGCGAGTGATTCTAGGTACTTGATAAACCGTACCCAATCGGTCGTCGGCGAATGCATTCGCAGCCACTCGATGGCGAAACTTTCCAGGAGCACGTCGATCAGACCCGGCATGTTCACGAAGTGCTCCAACGGTAGGGCCTTCGTGCGGGCGCAAATCCTCGACAAAAAGGTGCGGAGATTTGGCGTAAGACGACAATGATTGCAGAATCGGGCTGTGTGTCCACCCACGGGAATCGTATATTGCTCCGGGCCGTATTGCGCCTCGTACCAATGCGGTACCAGCCGAATGATTTCGCGGCCGATCTCCGCTTCGGTCATTGCCAGCAACACGTCGGGATTTGTCATGGTTGCACTCTGGTTCCATTGGTCGTTTCTACAATAGAATCTGAGGTCGAGTTTTACGGTTTGTCAGACTAAACTGCAATAGCAGTAATGTCCCTCACCGGATGCATGAGAGGGGAGAATGGCCGCCGCCTCCCGGCGCATGCCGCGGGCCTTGTTGGAATAGTAGCCATAATAGCGAATCAAGTGCGACCCCTTGGGGGGAACATGCTGCGTGAACTCGGCGATAAAATCGAGCGGATCGAGGATCTGGAAATTCCGCTGCCGCCCCTGGTCGCTAGTGTAGTGTCTGATAAATAGCGTTACTTATGACGCGTTGTGGGGTTTCATCTTTTTTAAGGAGTCAAGTAGGGCCACGGGACACAGTGGCAATCTTCTCGATTACCGCGTCTTGCGGCGGTTCAATGAAGACAATCACTTTCATCTGGCCTCCACGCTTAGCACAGCACAGCGGATCAATCTCCTAGACTCGCTTGATGAGCATCGCCAGGTCGGACTCGCACGACGGGGGGCCGAGGAGTGGTCGTTAAAGCCCTCACCCCCGCCCCTCTCCCGAGTACGGGAGAGGGGAGAGTGTCAGCCGCCGCCTCACCGCCACCCGCGAGCAATCCAATAACCCTTCGAGGGCTCAATCACAACATCATTGAACCACTGCGACATATACTCATCGTACCACTCGGGCTGCTTGGTGACGACGAAGATGCGGCCGCCAGGACGCAAGGCGGCATAACCGGATTCCAAGAAGAATCGGGCGATGCGAAAGCCGGCATAGTACGGTGGATTTGCCACGACGACATCAACGGTCCCCGGACCGCAATGAGGCCCGCTCGCGCTCTGCTCGACCGAGATATTGCTGAGCCTGTTTCGGCTCGCCCCCAGGGCAGTACACTCCACGGCCCGGGCGTGTGAATCGACGGCTACAACGCTCACGCCCTCAGCCCGGAAGGCAGCCGCCAAGGATACCGTGCCACTGCCGCAACCCATGTCCAAGACGCGATCCCCCGCTGCAATCTCCATTGCAGCCATGAGCTGTCTCGCTCCCGGGTCCACTTCGCGATGCGAGAAGACTCCCGGCCGACTGACGGCGTGAATCAAGCGGCCGCAGTCGCGAAAAGCGAATTCGCAACCAAAGTTTCTGACCCGCTTCAGCGGCCGGTCTCGTCGCGCAATGTAGACCGTGCCTTGCGACGACTCGCGACGGGTCACCTTGGCAAACAACTTCCGTATCTCCTCATGCAGCCAGCGGTCATGCGGATTGTCGGTACTTGCGATGAGAACGCCGCCGGTTTCCAGTCGCTGGTGTGCCTCTTGCAACAACTCCCGAGTCAGTTCTGCTTCGCCTTGGGTACTCAATGGCAGCGCAGCGAGATCGACCGGCTGAGGCGGAAAGTCGGACGAGCAGCCGAGCGTGAGATTTGGCAAGGCGTTACCCACATACTGCCGCGCCTTCTCGGCATGGTAAAGATCGAGGTAGTGGCAATAGACGGTCGCACTCAAAAATCTTCTCGCAGCCGCGGCTGCCAACTGGGCAACACCCTGCGAAGTGCAGAGCATCCGGCTCGGAGAAAATGCGTCCAGCGCGTCGATGAGCAGTTGTTCCTGAGGGCGAACTATAATTTCAGCAGGGTCGTGCTGGAAGTTGCTACTGCTGTCGGACATGCTCGCATTATGATTGAAAAAAATGGGCCGCCCTGCTGTGATTACTCAACTCGCCGGCGGCCCGAAGGAAAATCAGCCATCCTTTCGACCTAGGTCCGATGGCAACGGTATGTCACAGTCTATCATTGGCAGCCTGGTTCACATGGTGTCGCACAAGGTGGGGCACACATCCCTTGGGCCGGTTCGGCGGCCCGATCTCGACCTAGTTGCCACGCATAGCACGTCTTGCAACCGCCGGCAAACACCGGCATCAGCAAGAGGGTCAATATCCAAAGGCTTTTCATCCCGCTGGTCTCCTTTCTTGGCAGGTTACTTCCGTTATCAATTTCTATCGGTCCGCAGAAATTGTGCGCCATGACGGTGCGAATGCAACTCAAAACGTGTCGCCTCGCCGCATTTTTTGCGATTTCACACTGCCGGCCACGCAGAACGCTCTGTCTAGCGAAACTTTGACGGACGAAAGTTGTATCTGTCTGTCCGCTTGAATAAGCATCGCGGAGTGATCTACGTGCTGCCCACCATGGAGAGCAGCGTTCGTGGCTGGGTGGAGAATGCGCAGGAGGTTGACCGCTTGTTGGACTTAATTTCTGCGCCAGTCTTTAGCTCAGGAAAAAGAACCGGCTGCCACGGCAGATCCAAGCTCGGG